>DATKYB010000052.1 GCA_035528715.1 Nitrospinota bacterium
ATAAGCCCTACAAAACCTATAAGCCCTGCAATAGAAACTGCAGCACCTGTTATTAAAGAAGCAGCGAAAAAGGTTATTCTTTTGGTCTTTTCTAAATCAACACCCATTTGGGATGCCGATTCCTCTCCAAGACAGATCAGATTGAACTCCTTTGCCCTAAAAAAAAGAAGGAGGCTACCTATAAAAACATACAATGAGATAATTCCTAGAACAAAGAATGAAGGAGAAGTGATATTTCCCATCAACCAGAATACGATGTCACCAACTTTATTAAAATCAACAATAGATGTAATGAACATAATCAAGGCAGCAAAAAAGGCGTTAAAGATAACGCCTATAAGAAGCAGGTTATAAATTGATACCTTTCCCCTGCTTTTGGCAATCGAATAGATTATATAAATAGAGATAGCACCTCCTAAAAAAGCAAAGATTGGCAAAAGAGAAAACTCGCCAAGAATGATATCCAGACCTAAAACAATGGCAACGATGGCTCCGAACGCAGAACCACCAGAAATTCCCAAAATATATGGATCAGCAAGAGGATTCCTAAGCAGTGCCTGAAAAACGGCCCCTGAGACTGCCAATGCTCCTCCAACAATCGCTGCATTTAAAATTCTTGGCAATCGAACCTTTAATAATATAGTGGCATCTGTCCCTTCTTTTACCTGAAAAGACAGAATATTGATTATCTCTTTTAAATCTATCCTTACAGATCCCAGAGAGAGGGATATCAGCATGGTAACAATCAATAAAAGAAATAAAATCAGGATTGGTTTTAACCAACTTGTAAAGGTAAGTGACTTCATTCAAACCTTTCTTAAAAGACTTCAGGGTGCAATATTTCAGCTATTTTTTCTAAACCTAAGATAAACCTCGGTCCAGGTCTAAAGTAAAAATCCTCACTAACCACATAAATTCTACCTGATTTAACAGCTAATAGATTCTTCCACTTCTCCCACCCTCTAACATTTTTAGACTCCTTTAAGAGAGAAGAAGGATTTTCATGCACCGTAGCGATAATAACTTCAGGTTCCTTAGAAATAACCTCTTCTATTGAATACCTTGAATATCGACCTTTTATATCTCTGACGATATTTTCACCGCCAGCCAAAGATAACAACTCATCAGCAAAAGTCTCTTTTCCAGCAACGATCAAAGGCTCATAACTAAAAACGAATAAGACCTTGACCTTTTTAGAACCTCGGATTAAATCTTTTATTTTTTCTATCCTTTTTCTCAAATCTAAAACCAAATCATCTGCCCTAGACATAACACCTGTTGCCTTGCCAATCTTGAGTACGGAATCAAGGATATCATCAATCATAAATGATTTAACCATCAAGGTTTGGATATCCAAAGAAACCAAACCCTTTATTACACTCTTATTCCCCAGATTGGATATGCCAATAACTAAATCTGGTTCCAAGGAAACAATGGCTTCAAGATTGGGGTTAAAAAAGCCTCCTATCCTTGGCTTCGCTTTAGCCTCTTCAGGATAGTTACAAAAATCTGTTACTCCAACAATCTTTTTATTCAACCCTAATTCAAATAAGATCTCCGTTATACTGGGAGCAAGTGAAACGATCCTTTCAGGAATCTTGGGATTGGACGCACGAGCAACTTGCAAAGAACCTTCTGAAGACAGATTAAAAACCAATATCGGAAGACAAATTAATAGTAGCAGCTTACATCTTCTCATTTATTAATTTTCCTATATCTGATTCAATATTCAATTCCCTTCTGTGCCTTCATTCCTCTTCGATAGGAATGTTTAATATCCCTCATCTCTGTAACAATATCAGCAATTTCTATAAGCTCGGGTTTTGCATTTCTTCCTGTAAGAACAATATGAATCTTTTTAGGTTTATTCTTTAGGAAACTTATGACATCATCTAAATTAAGGAGATTGTAATGTATGGCATAGTTAATTTCATCCATGATAACCATATCGTATTCCTTTGATTCTATCTTTTTCCTGCACAGGTCCCAAGCCTCTAATG
>DATKYB010000053.1 GCA_035528715.1 Nitrospinota bacterium
TTATTATGAGCGAAGGAGAAATGGGCGGCAAAGGAAACATCAGAAAGGCTGAGCAAATGAAGTCTGCTAAGATCATCAATGTGAAAAAGGTCTTCTGGGGAGGATTTAAAGACACCAAGATGCAAATAAATAAATATGTGATATCAAAGATTGAAAGAATACTGAGTCAAATAGAGCCAGACTTTATATTTACGCCTTATTTTGATGACACACATCAAGACCATAGAAATTTATCCCGGGCTACTATCTCAGCCACCAGATATATTCGAAATGTGCTTTTTTATGAAGCCCCAACAACACAAAATTTTACTCCAAATGTGTATGTTGATATCAGCACAGTTTTTGATGGAAAAATCTCAACTCTCAAAACCCACGAATCACAGGTAAACAAGACCAATATAGAGGGACTAAATATTATAGAGATTGCTACATCCACCGCAACTTTTAGAGGGGTTCAGGCAAGGGTAAAATATGCTGAGGGCTTTAATTCCCTCCGTTTATTTATTAATATTTAAAGATCTTTATTTATGAAAGAATCTATTATTCCTCACTCAAGACCAACTCTCTCAGAAACAGATATTCAAGTTGTCTCGCAAGTATTGAAATCAGGAAATATTGCTCAGGGAGAGCATGTTGGTAATTTTGAAAAGAGTCTCTCTACGTTTATCGGACATAAGGGAGGCGTGGCTACAAATTCTGGAAGCTCTGCCTTGCATCTGGCCTTACTGGCTCTTAAGATATCAAAAGGCGATGAAGTGGCCCTTCCAAGTTTCGTATGCACCGCACCTCTAAATGCTATTAAATATGTAGGCGCAATGCCTCTTTTGATTGATATAAACCACGAAACAATGAATATGGATTTTGCTAATCTCAAAAGAAAAATAAACCCTGAAACCAAGGCAATCATCCTTCCCCATATGTTCGGGCTGCCTGCAGATCTTGATGAAATCATGGAATTTGACACACCTCTCATAGAAGACTGCGCCCATTCCTTAGGGGCCAAATACGTTGATGAAAGGGTCGGCAGTTTCGGCATCTTATCCATATTCTCATTCTATGCCACAAAGATGATATCGACAGGAGAGGGAGGAATGATAACCTCCGCGTCTTTAGACTTAGTAGAAAATATCAAAGACCTCAGAGAATATGATAAGAAGGAAGAGTGGAAGGTTCGTTATAACTACAAAATGACAGATTTTCAAGCAGCCATGGGTTTAAGCCAAATTTCCAAACTCCCGGAGTTTGTTCAAAAGAGAAGAGCAATAGCGAAACTCTACAACCAAGAATTTAAAGACCTTCCTATTGAGACGCCTAAAGAATATGACGACCGAAGTCATGTCTTTTACAGATATATCATTAAGGTGGATAAAAATCTTCTGGGAATAAGAAAAAGATTAATGGATGAGGGTATTATATGCGAAAGACCTGTTTACAAGCCACTGCACCAATATCTCGATAATACAGAATGTCTCAGCGCACAAAGGACATGGAACAGAAGTCTCTCCATACCAATCTATCCTTCTCTAACAGATAATGAAATTGAAAGAATCATTTCTTCGGTTAAGAAGATATTTTTATGAACCTGAAAACAACCCTTGGAAAGATTTTTTATATCTTAGTCCTGTTGGCTCTTCTCTTTCTGATTTCACCCATTGGAAAGGAACTCTGTTGCCGAACAGGGGTTAGGTGGTTATATATCGTTCTTGTTTCTTTCTCCCTCTCTTATTTTCTCGTTCCCATCATAAGTTATATAGCCTTAAAAAAACAAATCCTAGATTATCCTGATCAAAGAAAAGTTCATAACGCCCCCACACCTCTCCTTGGAGGAATTGCAGTATACGTGGCGTTCTTTTTTGCAATATTTTCCAACTTTATATTCTCTGCGGAGGTCAAAGGAATAATCATAGCTGGAACCATTATACTGATAATAGGGACTTTAGATGATATCAATAGAGGAGGGATTTCTGCAAAAATAAAGCTCGCCGTACAACTACTGGCTGTATTTGTTGTTATAAAATCGGGTGTCTCTCTGATTTTATTTCATGAGACTTCTCTTTTGGGAAAAATGGGAAATATATTTTTGACAATCTTTTGGATTGTGGGGCTTACCAATGCCATGAATTTCTTTGATGGGATGGATGGCCTGGCTACTGGCTTAAGTGCTATTATCGCCTCTTTCTTGGGTATTGTGGCCTTTCAGACAAATCAACCCTTTTTTGGGTGGCTCGCAGGGGGAATTTTTGGAGCATGTCTTGGATTTTTGCCATATAATTTTAAACTCAAAAAACCAGCAAGTATATTTTTAGGAGACTCAGGCAGCACCTTTTTAGGCTTTACCTTAGCATGCCTTGCTATACTTGGAGAATGGTCTGATCTTAACCCTATTGTATCTTTGACTGCTCCTCTCCTTATATTTGGAGTCCTGATTTTTGATATGAGTTATATAACAGTTACGAGACTGCTCACAAATAAAATAAAAAACTTCAATGACTTTATCGAATATGTAGGAAAAGACCATCTCCACCACAGGCTGGAGGCCCTTTTTAGGAGCAAGAACAAAACCGTTATATCGATATATTTTCTAAGCATTGCCTTAGGACTCACAGCCATTGTTCTTCGGTATGCCAGAACTGTCGATGCATTTATCCTCATCCTCCAGGCGATCATTATCCTCTTTATCGTAACAATACTGGAGCGAAGAGGAAATGAATTGGAGCGAAGGGCAAACAGAAGGGGATAAATATAAGGATTCTTTTCAAAAACCGCTAACCCCTTCTCTTTCAGACTATTAATCTCCTATTCCTTTCAATCATCATATCCTCTCCATACCTTTTTCCTGCCCATAAAAAAATATCGCATATCATAAATCATATTTTTACACCACTTCACCCCGTCTCAAACAATCCCACATCATCCATAACTTTCCATAATTCAGTGTATTAAATAGGAGTTATTTTTGTCTTTAGTGCCTTTATTCTTTTAATTTTTAGTTAAAGATAACTTAAAAATTTCCGATAAAATATAAATGGTATAGTAAAAAAATCTTTCAGATCTATAATATCTTTGGATAAAGAATAACCATTTATGAACGATATGAAAAGACATCTCAAGGTTGATAACGAGCTTATCATTGTATTCTTATTAGTAGTCATCATCGGATTAATCTACTTCCTCGTACCTCATCAGAAGGTATTCCTTAATTTCTTCTATATCCCCGTTCTTTTAGGGTCATATCTCTTCGGAAAGAAACACGGAACATACTCTGCTTTTTTATCTGTTCTTATGGTCTTTTCTATAGCCTATTTTATCCCAGAGACATTCACAGATAAAAACAATATCAGTATGAGTCTCTCTAAGTGGTTGGATATTACGACATGGGGTTGTTTTCTTATCATCGTTGGCTACTTAATGGGTGCCCTTTATGAAAAAAAGGAGAAATATAACAGAGAGATCAAAAAGACATATCAGGGAATTATCACCATGCTCTCACTTATCTTAGATTCTGTGGATCAATACACCCAGAACCACTCCATTCGTGTTGCGAAATATTCTGAAAAGATAGCAAAGGAGGCAGGGCTGTCGAACTCTGAGATTGAGGATATAAAAATCGCTTCCCTCCTTCATGACCTTGGGAAGATCGGTGTAAGCGCAGAGATTCTCCATAAGATAGGGAAGCTTTCAGACGAAGAGAAAAAAGAAATAACCGGCCACACAGGAAATGCAAAAGATATATTAGAGCCCATTGGCGGGCGAGTGTTAAGAATTCTTCCCCTCATCATCAACCACCATGAAAGACAGGATGGAAATGGCTATAATGGACTTTTAGGCGATTCTGTTCCCATGGGTGCCAAGATCATCGCTGTGGCAGATGTCTATGATGCCCTCACTGCTGATAGACCCTACAGAAAGGCCCTCTCACCCTTAGAGGTAAAGGAGGAGATTGTTAAAGGCTCGGGCACACACTTCGACCCAGAGGTTGTAAAGTATTTTGAGAATGTCTTCCCAACACTCGAGATAGAGGAGCCTGCCCTTACCTAAAAAATAATAGAAAATAAAATGATTAATACTTCTGAGTAAGAGCTAAAAGCCACGGCGCATCATTCTTAAGGGGATTATTTATTAAATCGCTGTTATAATTAATCTTTGAATCTCCACCTCCAGCAGTAAAAAACCGAGCTGGCTCGAATGCATCATCAGCATTTAAGGGTATGCCGTCCAAACCGTCGATATCAGCAACAATGATGGAACCATTAATCGTCCCAGTCCCAGCCCCATATCTGATAAAATTTCCGCGTCCCACCACTAAAATCACACCATTATAATTAAAGTCTCCTCGAAATGTCAGCGTGTCAGTCACAACCAATATCCCATGACCTGACTTGGAATTGACAGAGTTCGAATCAAAGCTTCCGTCGATAAAGACAACTGATGGGTTATCTTCTGTTCCAAGATTAAAACCAGGGTCACTGGTAGAGGTAAAATCTGCGTGGGCTTTCATAATCTCAAGAATATTGTGGAGGTTCTCGATGCTGTCAAGACCAGCTTGGCTAATGGCGCCAGGGTTCGCTGCGACAGAAGGGATGACCTGTCCCGCACCCTGAATCTGGTCACATCTCGGTTTACAACCATCAGCAACGCTCTGCTCTGCCTGTGCGTTAGACACAATAATAGCAGGAACACTCTCTCCCCCTGCAGTATCATTTCCGTTGATAAAGAATGAATTACTATTACCCGGCTCAAATTGCTGCACACCTGGCCCGAGTAAAACGATGGGAGCTGGAGAGGAAAAAGAGATTTCTGGTTTTTTAATAATCCCCTGAACAATTGATAGGGAACTTGATGGTCCATATCCAAAGGAGGTAATGGTTATCCGGTCATTGGTATCATTGACATTGGTAACCCCATCATCAGCATCATTGGTGAGATATACGGTATAGGAACTGCCTCCAATGGTCTGGCCCGAGTAAATAGGGATATCATCCCCAGGGAAGCTATTGATATCTTTGCTGTTGACCAGCTGATTGTCCCCGCCAGCAGCCTTGATTAGCTCTGTTTTAAAATCCAGACCGCGAAGGTATTCCCTTGCCCGCTCAATACCGGCCTCAGCAGCATAAAAGCTCTCTGTGTTGCTTCGATAATTTATTGTTATCATATTATCGATAAGGCTTGAAGTGACCCCCCATAAACCCAAGAGAGTCAAAGACGCCATTATCATCATTGAGGCAATAAGGGCAACCCCTCTTTTTTGCTTTAAAACCCTTAAAGTAAATTTCTTAGCAATGTTACAAAATGATCTCTTCATTTTTCTATATTTTTCTTTTTATTAAAATTCCTCTCGCCAGGATGAAACCATTAAGCCTGACGAAGGTCCTGTCCTTCCTAAGGACTCATCATAATGGATTCTGGCATTTGAGTTTAATGTTATTCTATTGGCAATCAAAGCACCGTGTATTTCTACATTGCTACTCACAGTAATATCAGAATTCCTTGCATAAAGAGTTCCAAAGTAACCGCCGTTGGATGATAATGAACAATTTGTAAGGCTATCTGTTCCAAAAATGTTCATCTTTGTCGGGTCTTTCGTATTACTATTAATCTTGGCATTGCTGCTCACAGATAAAGAATCTGAAACAAAAATGGTTACGCTTGTAACCCCAGAGCCGACATTCAATTGCGTGTTGCTATTCAGACTGAGAGTACCTGTTGATATGACCACCTCACCACTACCACCAATGGTTAACTGCGAGTTACTGCTAAGGGTTATGGATGAATAACTCCCGCTACCACTTATGATCTGTTGATCGTTACTGCTCAGTGATATCGAACCCATACTCGGAAGACCAGAAGGAGCACTCATCAAAGGTAGCTCTACCGGCTCATTAATCGCTGTTTTTTCTCCTGTAATCTCTGCATTGCTCGATAGGGATATAGCACTGCTAGGATCACCGCCCTCTCCTATAAAGGCATCTCCATATATCTTGGCATTGCTTGAGAGGGAAACTGCAGCTGGGCTTGTAGATGTCCCATTTGTGCCCACATCTCCTTTACTCCCTATATTGCTTCCACCATAAACACCCAGCTTTGAATCGTAGCTATCTGTCTTGGCATTTGAAGAGATGGTTATCCTCTCATCTGCAAATATCCCCATATTAAATATGTAGGCAGGTTTTATGCCGACCCCGATTGTCTTAACAGCATTGCTGTTATTAACCCTCCCTCTTGAGGCAAGGACAATCATCTTATCAGAGTCACTAAAGAGGTCACCATCCCCATCATCATTATCTTTAACCCGAACCTCATACGCTCCGCTCCCAAAGCTAATAGATGGACCTAAACTCAAGATGCCATCATCAGAGGTGTTTGGAACTCCATCGCTCCCAAGCAAAAGATCATCTAAGCTGGTTGTACTGGCCTTTAAGATATTGACCGCATGCTCGATCCCTGCTTCGGCATTATAGAATGCCTGGATATGATCGCGGTAATTGCTTGTTATTTGGTTATCGATGAGGCTTGAAGTAACCGCCCATAAACCCAAGATAGTTAGAGCTGCCATTATCATCATTGAGGCAATAAGGGCAACCCCTCTTTTTTGCTTTAAAACCCTTAAAGTAAATTTCTTAGCAATGTGATAAGAAGACCTCTTCATTGTTTAACCTCATTGAAATAAATCCAAAATTTTTTATAAAGAGGTAATCTATCTAAAACGAGAGTATTTTTCTTTAGTCGAATTTCTTTGAAATCACCGCTATTGTCGCTTCCTTGGCTTAGGCTGGCTGTTTGAGCTATTTTCAATCAGAAAAAAGAGAAATTATTGTCCATACTTCTGCGTAATCGCTATTGTCCTTGGGGTGTCGTTCTGCATAGGATTTCTCGCTACATCACTATTATAAACGAAGCTTGAACTTCCACCTCCACTCGTCACAAATTCTGGTGATTCCCATCTATCATCAGCTGTAAAAGGCGTTCCGTCCCGACCATTGATATCAGCAACAATGATGGAACCTTCAACCGTGCCGGTTCCACCACCTCTTTTATAATATTCTCCCTCTCCCACCACAAGAATCACGCCTTTATAATCAAATTCTCCCCTTACAGTGAGTCTGCCTGTAACGAACAGTATCCCTTGACCAGATTTGGATCCCAGACCAGTATCAAAATCACCATCAATAACCACTATCTCTGGATTAGTTTCAGTCCCAAGATTAAAACCAGGGTCATTCGGATCTGTATAATTTGCACGGGATTTCAGGTCATTATAGAGATCTTGGTAGTACTGAATGCTATCGAGCCCAGCCTGATTGAGGGCCCCTGGATCAGAATCGATGGAAGGGGTTCCACCAGCACCGATGACCTGGTCACACCTCCTCCTACAGGCTCTCTTTGCTTGATACTCCGCCCACCAATTTGACACAGTAACTGCCGTAGCTGGGTCTCCTCCAGCTGCATCATTCCCGTCAACTAACCATGCATTACTCCTCCCCGGTCGAAAAGTTAAGGATGGACCAGGCAGAACAACAGGGCTTACTGGAGTAAAAGAGGCGGTTGGCTGTGCAACAATCGCCTGAACAACGGATGTGGAGCCGTCAGGCCCCGTCCCAAATGCGGTAATGGTAATCCTGCCATTTGTGTCGTTGCTGTTGGTAACGCCGTCTGCAGCATCATTGGTTATATAGACGGCATAGGTGCTGTTCCCGATCGTCTGGCCCGAGTAAATAGGGATATCATCTCCAGGGAAGTTATCGACATTGGTGCTGTTCACCATCTGATTGTCACCACCAGCTGCATTTTGGAGCTCTGTGCTAAAATTCAGACTCTTAAGATATTCCCTTGCCCTCTCCAGGCCAGCCTCTGCAGCGTAGTAGGCCTGGGTGTGATCGCGATAATTGGATGTCACTCGATAATCGATAAGATTCGAGTTAATTCCCCATACACCTAAAACAGCCAGGGATGTGAGTATCATCAGCGAGGCGACAAGAGCCACACCTCTTTGATCTGTTAGGGTTAAAAGAGCCCTTTTTGCGATGATTTTATATAATCTCTTCATATTTTCCCTCATTTTTTCCTCATTTTGATTATAATCCCATATTTCTTAAATTAACCCTTGATGTTAATGTTCTGATCCTAAAACCACCATTTTGACTGAAATAGGGATCGGGATTGCCTGTCCTCACGGTTATTGATATCTCTACAATCCGAACATTTGCTGCACTCACAGGGGATGGCAGGAGATTTCCATTCTGATCGAAGTATTGAAACGTTAAACCCTGGATATTATCAACCAGTATCTGAAACTGTTCACTTGTCGTGCTCCTTCTTTGAATCACAAGACTGCTTGCATCGTATCGATAGGTGATATCTTCGTTTGGCTCGCTTGCGCCAATCACCCCATTCTCATTCACATCTCCTGTGAAAGAGAGAGCCGGGGTCGCCTCATCAATGTTTGTAATCCCCATGCCTCCTGCCTCTGTGGGATCAAATCCAGCCATCCTGATATCCCTTGCCATGATATCCATGGCAGCCCTTACATTCTCCTGCATCTCTACGATCTGATCCTGGGCTATATAGGTCCTGTGCTGGCTCAAAAATATATTAAATATCCCCACGAGAAGAATGCTGGTTACAGCCAGGGCAATCAGGAGCTCGATGAGGCTAAAGCCCCTCTCATTATTTTTTAATTGTAAAATAAAAGTCCTCAATTACTCACTCCTTAGTGTATCGACTGTAAAAGTGCTGGTCCCCCCTTGTCTGTTGGGCCAGCTTACTGTTAAGGTAATTTGTCTTAAGGTCGCGCTGATATTGGTCACAACCCACTGCCTTGTGTAATCACCCGCAGTATCATTTCCACTATTAAGGTTATTAAAAGGGATGTTTTTCAGCTCTTCCATCTTATCCTGAGCAACGGTTGCCGCCTGTGTTACCATGTCATTTGTAGCATTTCCCCTGATAACAGAAAGGGATGTCATCGCCATTGCCAAAAGCGCAATGGAGAGAACCGCCAGGGCAATCAACACCTCAATCAGCGTCATCCCTTTTGAATCGAGTTTAAAAAGTTTAAATCTTATTTTTTTTATCATCGCTTTAATTTATCCTGACTCTTCCTGTTCTAAGGACGACGACATCTCTTGTTGAACCTACTGAATTTCTTAAAGTTATTGTATTATTGTTGGCTAATCCCCTTGAGTTGAACGTCACATTATTAAAGTTGGTTAGGGTAACCCCTGTATAATCATTATTTAAATTCCTCTCTGGAAGAAGGTCTGTCCCATTCGTTAGTTCAACCACGTATCTTTGATTGCTCATATAACTCATCCTTACTGACTCATTTCGAGAAATCGCCATCATTTTCACCAGATTGAGATCTGAGGCAACAGTTCTTGCAGCACCGTTCAGTCTCCATCCCTCAAAGCCAGGAAAGAAATTGACAAGAGCAAGAAGTGCTAATATAGCAATAAGGGAAATAACAATTAGCATCTCCACAAGAGTATATCCACCCTCACCTTTCATCTCTTGCCCCTTTAATAAAAAAGCCTATTCCCTCTCGAAAGAATAGGCTTTTCATTTTTATATCAAGGCAACCCTGCTGCCCAAAAGGGCCAGTGGCTTTGCGTCCTATCCTTTCGGAGTAGTTTGCCTTTATCTGATATAACTTCTTATTATAGTTATATCAAATTACTATCTTTTAAATATTTTGTCAATACCCTGCTCTAGCTTTACCTTTTTCATTCTCTATTTTATGCGATATCCGTGCCAAAGTGTTAGAAAGATTTATATTTTATAATCCTTTTTATTACAAGGAGTTGCAGTTACTTTCTCCTCTCTAAAAAATCTCTTTTTTGTCCGGAAGATTTAAAAAGTAACAACCATAAAATAAAATCCCTTTCATATGGAGATTTTTCATATTAACCTATTGATACTAAAGACATTTAAAGATATTTTTAATATGGTTTAAAATAGACCACCATTGATTCAAAATATACCTCAAAAATCTCAAAAATCAAAAAGAAAAAGAATATTTAAAATAAAAAGGGGAAAGGCTTAAGATATTCTCTTGCAATATCTTAGGCGATTTGTTAATATAAAATATTATTAATTTCACAGAAACCAAAATGAATAATAATAAGATTTTGGTCGTTGATAATGAGCTGGAAATATTAAATGTCCTTCAAGATGTCCTCAATATCTTAGGATACGCACCTGTTGTGGTCACGAGCGGAAAAGATGCCTTAGAAATCTTTGAAAAAGGGAAGTTCTCTTTAGTCATCACTGATATGGTTATGCCAGATATCAATGGGCTTGACCTTCTTAAAGAAATAAAAAAATTAGACTCAAATATTCCGGTAGTTATTATTACTGGTTTTGGTTCAGAAGTTATTGAAGAGGCAATTCAGGCCGGAGCGGATGGATATATCGAAAAGCCTTTTAAAATAGAGGATATTAAGAATATCCTTGAAAAAAACCTGCGATAGACCCTCCCCTTTTTAATCTTTTTTCACATAGTAATTCTTTTAATTTGCTTATAAGCTTACTTATCTTTAACTAAAAAAATAGAGGATGAGATTATTCATATTCATGCTTCTGTGCTATAAGCTGGGGCGGGATATTTGTAGGAGGGTTATTTGCTAATTGACTGTTATAAATGATGTTTGAATTTCCACCGCCTGAAGTTGTGAAAATAGGATTTCCTAAACTATCATCAGCGGTAAAAGGTATATTGTCCGGACCATTGATATCAGCAATGATGATGGAACCTCTAACCGTACCGCTTCCACCTCCATGTCTTATCAAATTTCCCCGTCCCACCACAAGTATCACACCATTATAACTAAAGTTTCCTCGCAAGGTCAGTGTTCCTGTAACAATCAATATCCCATAGCCGGTTCCAGGTCCAGTATTAAGGTCTCCATTGATATAGACAATGCTAGGTTCTTGCTCAGTCCCCAGATTAAAGCCAGTGTCAGATGTTGAGGTATAATCTGCAAATGCTGCCAGATTTTGAATCATACTTTTTAATTGCTGAGGGTCATCCAGACCGGCCTGGCTTAGGGCCACAGGGTCTGCTACGACAGAAGGGCTCACACCGTTGCTTACTATCTGGTCGCATCTGGGATTACAACCATTTCTTACAGAATTCTCTGCAGTCACATTCGACACCGTAACCGTTGGAACATTTGAGCCCCCTGCTGAATCATCCCCGCTGAATTGGAATGCATTGCTATTACCAGGTTCAAAATATACATCTGGTCCCGGCATAACAATAGGACTTGGGGGAGAAAAAGGGAGAGAAAATTTTTTAACGATCCCCTTCACAACGGCCTTCGAATTTCCAGGCCCGTATCCAAAAGAGATGAGGTTTACTTTGCCATTTGTGTCATTGTTGTTCGTAGCTCCATCTGCTGCATCATTTGTTAGATATACGGTATAGGAACAGTTTCCAATCGACTGATTAGATAAAAGAGGGATATCATCTCCAGGAAAGTTATTGATATTGGTACTGTCGACCAGCTGATTGTCTGTACCATCGGCATTCTTTAGCTCTGTATCAAAATTGAGACCAGCAAGAAAATCCCTTGCTCTTTCTACACCAGCCTCTGCAGCGTAGTAGGCCTGTGTATGATCGCGATAATTTATTGTTATCCGATTATCGATCAGGTTTGAAGTGATCCCCCATACACCTAAGATAGCTAGGGATGTCATGATCATCAGCGAAGCGATAAGAGCCACTCCTCTTTGGTCTGAAAGGATCAGAAAAGACCTTCTCAGGATGTACAATAATCTTTTCATCTTTTTATCTCATTAAGGTGAAAACCCAAGATTTCTTAGATTGACTTTTGATGTTAATGTTCTCGTTCTAAAGCCACTATTTTGGCTATAATAAGGGTCTGGGTTGCTTGCTCTTGATGTTATCGATATCTCTACGATCCGAACATTTGCTGCACTCACAGGGGATGGCAGGAGATTTCCATTCTCATCAAAGTATCGAAAGTTCAAGCTCTGGATATTGCTAACCAGAGGAAGGAGGTTATCATTTGTCGTACTTTTTCTTCTAATCACAAGATTATTTGCATCGTATCGATAGGTAATATCTTCGTTCGACTCACTTGCACCAATAACTCCATTCTCATTAATATCTGCTGTAAATGATAGGGAAGGGATCGCTTCATCAATGTTCGTTATCCCCATCCCCCCTGCCTCTGTGGGATCGTATCCAGCCATTCTGATATCCCTTAACATGATATCCAGGGCAGCCCTTACATTCTCCTGCATCTCTACGATCTGATCCTGTGCCATATAGGTCCTGTGCTGGCTCAAAAATATATTAAATATCCCAACGAGAAGGATGCTGGTTACAGCCAGGGCAATCAGGAGCTCTATGAGGCTCAAGCCCCTCTCACTCCTCTTTATCTCTGAAACAAAACTTCTCAATCATTCACCCCAAAATTTTAATGATTGTAAAAGTTCTGAATTCGTAATCAATATTAGATAAATATTTGGATTTTTGTCAAGATTATATTTAAGATTATTTATTTAAGGAAAGAGTTGATATTTGTTATGGTCTGTTATTTTGGGAACTCACCGACAATAGATAGCAAAAAGGGATATTAAGACACTATCAAAAATCTAAGATAGATCCTCTTCTTTATCTCTCTTTTTTTCATCAAGGAGTTCCTTTAACTCACTCATGAACTCATTGATATCTCTGAATTGTCTATATACCGAGGCAAACCTAACATAGGCCACTTCATCGAGTTCGTGAAGCTCCCTCATTATCTTTTCCCCGATAATTCCACTTGGTATCTCCTTATCACCTATCTCTAAGAGAGATTTTTCAATCCTGCTTATCAATTCTTCCATCGTGGTAAGGCTAATAGGCCTCTTTTCACAGGCCTTTTTAATTCCTGTTAAGATCTTTTCCCTGTCAAAGGGCTCTCTTCTTCCGTCTTTCTTAATAACAAAGGGGAGGTGTTCTTCGATTTTCTCATAAGTGGTAAATCTTCTTCCACACTCAAAGCACTCCCTTCTTCGTCTTATCACATCTAATTCTTTTGTTAGACGAGAGTCTACGACCTTGTTCTCCTTGAATCCGCATCCAGGACACTTCATATATTCAATCTCTCAGAATAAAGAGGAAACTTAAGGCAGAGCTCCTTGACTTTGTCTCTGACCTTTTTTTGGGTTTCCTTGTTATCAATATGTTCCAAAACCTCTTTAATAAAATCTCCAATAAGCTCCATCTCTTTTTCCCTCATTCCTCTTGTCGTAACCGCTGGAGTCCCTATCCTTATCCCACTGGTTACAAAGGGGCTTCTGGTCTCAAAAGGAATCGTATTTTTATTTACGGTTATTCCAGAAACATCAAGGGCCTCCTCGGCCTGCTTTCCTGTAAGGCCTGTATCCGTAAGATCTACAAGCATAAGGTGAGTATCTGTTCCTCCACTAACCAATCTCAAACCCTTTTCCGTTAACCGATTGGCCAGTGTCTTTGCGTTGTTTATGATCTGTTTCTGATATTCGTTAAATTCCTCTGTTAAGGCCTCCTTAAAGGCAACAGCCTTTGCTGCGATAACATGCATCAAAGGACCTCCCTGCGAACCAGGAAAGATGTTCTTATTGATGAGTGGTCCAAATTTTTCCTTACACATGATCATTCCGCCCCTTGGGCCTCGAAGGGTCTTATGGGTTGTGGTGGTTACGAATTCTGAATGGGGAATGGGGCTTGGATGGAGTTTGGCAGCAATAAGGCCTGCAATATGAGCAATATCAACCATGATTAAGGTCTCAACCTTGTCTGCAATCCTTCTAAATGCCTCAAAATCGATTATCCTCGGATAGGCACTTCCTCCAACAACGATAAGCTTCGGTCTGTGCTGTTGGGCAAGGTTTTCTACTTCTTCAAAATCAATGGTCTCTGTATCCTTTCTTACACCATAAGATACGACCTTAAACATTCTCCCTGAGTAATTCACAGGGCTTCCATGCGTCAGGTGCCCTCCGTGTGAGAGGTTCATGCCCATGAAGGTATCGCCTGGTTCCAAAACAGCGTTATATACAGCAATATTGGCCTGAGTCCCTGAGTGAGGCTGGACATTGACCCATTCCGCACCAAAAAGCTCCTTCGCTCTTGAAATAGCAAGGTTTTCTGCGATATCTACAAATTCACAACCCCCATAATACCTCTTTCCTGGATAGCCCTCAGCATACTTATTTGTCATTACACTCCCTGCAGCTTCCAATACAGCCTCGCTGACGAAGTTTTCAGATGCAATCAGCTCCAGCTTATAAGCCTGTCTTTCTGTCTCTAATTTTATTGCTTCAGCTATCTCTGGATCTACATCTATCAACCGTTTCATTCTGATCATATCCTCCTAAGATAACGATTTTCTAATCCTTTCCTCAATCTCCATAAGTTTATCTAATCTTCTCTTATGTCTCCCTCCTGCAAATTCGGTATTTAACCAGGTCTTCACAATCTCTTTAGCCTGTTCTATATCTGTTACTCTTCCTCCTAAGGTCAGGATATTCGAATCATTATGTTCTCTGCTCATTTTTGCTGTATAAATATCATGGCATAGCCCAGCTCTTACATTGGGAAACTTATTTGCAACCATTGACATCCCAATCCCTGTCCCGCATACCAGAATACCCCTTTTTACTTCTCCCTTGGAAACCGAAGATGCAACCTTCTCCGCATAATCAGGATAATCTACGGATTCATCATCCTTAGTTCCAAAATCAATGCAGCCAAATCCTTCTCTATCTAAAAACCTCTTTATTGCCTCTTTTAATTCAAAACCACCATGATCCGAGGCAATTGCAATATTCTCCATATTTCAACTATATATTGTATTTCCTAAAAAATTTTAAACTATATTTTGTGCATCACCGAGAATTGATACTAATTGAAGGTATGATTTTTGTCAAGTAAATTATCCTTTTATACGGAATAAACAAGGAAAAAGGAGAAGGATTAACTCGTCAAAAAATCTAGAGGGAAAATAAGTTTATCAGTTAATCGTCTATCAGACTCATATCCGCACCAAGATTCTTCATAAGAGTAATAAAATTTGGAAAGGTTATCTTTATGGCCTCAGCAGTGCTGATTTCAGTCACACCCTCTGCTACCAAACCTGCTATAGCCAAACCCATCACAACTCGATGGTCTGAGTGACCATGAACTTTTGTCCCTTTTAATGGACTCTTTTTTATGATTAATCCATCAGGCATCTCCTCAATTTGAGCCCCCATCTTTTCTAGCTCTTTCTTCATAACCGCAATCCTATCTGTCTCTTTAATCCTCGCTTGAGAAACATTCTTTAAGACGGTTTTCCCTTCTGCAATACAAGCTGTTACTGCAAGGGATGGGAGCGCATCTGGAATATTACTCAGGTCAAATTCTCCACCTTGTAATGGACTTCCCCCTCTTACCTCTATCAATTGTGGAGCGATATCAATAGAAGCTCCTAAATCTCTCAATACATCTATAACCTTTTTATCTCCCTGAGGGTCACTCATATTAAGACCCTCTAGTTGAATATGAGAATCTGACAGAGAACCCGCACAGAAAAAAAAGGTAGCAGAGGAAAAATCACCTGACATTTCTTCCTGAAACGGTTTGTATGATTGTCCACCCTTTATTTCAAATTCTTCAAAATCTCTATTTTTATACTCTATCCCTCTCCTGTCCAACCAACTTAAAGTCATCTCAACATATGGCCTTTCCCTAAGATTGGAAACACATATCTTAGAATCCCTATCAGCTAAGGGAGAGCTAATAAGGAGGGAACTGAGAAACTGCGATGTTACTCCATCTACCTCAGTCACACCCCCTTTCATTCTTCCTCGAACAACAACGGGAAGCTGGCCACCCTCCCCTGTGGAAAAGACACGAGCGCCTAAATTATTCAATGCATTGATCAACGACTGCATCGGTCTTTTTCTCGTCTGCTCATCACCTGTGAAAACAGAATAGCCCTCGCACAGAGATGCCATCCCTAGCCCTAGCCTGCAGCTTGTTCCTGAGTTTCTAATATCAATAATATTTTGTGGTACTTTGAGATCCCGCCCCCCTCCTTTGACAATCCAATGAGTTCCCATCTCAATCTTCGCACCAAAAGCCCGACACATCTTTACACAAGAAAAGGTATCTGAGGATTCCAGGGGATTTTTGATTTGAGATTCTCCAGAAGCTAGCGACCCAATAATTAAAGCCCTGATGGTTTGTGATTTTGAAGAGGGTATTCTAATTCTTCCCTTTAGGCTAGATTTTTTTACGATCAGTTTCAAATATCTCTCCTTTAACCAGACCTAAAGACCTTTATACATTCTTTTATAATACTCCATATATTCTCCGCTCTTGATCTTCTTCCACCACCATTCATGATTCACATACCATTTAATGGTCTTCTCCAAAGCCTCTGAAAAGCCTGTGGCAGAATCCCATTTGAGCCGATTTTTTATCTTCCTCGTATCTACGGCATGACGCCTCACATGTCCTGGTCTGTCTTTAACAAATTTAATAAGAGATTTTGGCTTATGAAGAATGACTAAAATCATCTCAGCGATATCTAATATGCTTTTTTCAATCCCTGAACCGATATTAAAAACCTCTCCTTCAACCCCTTTACTATGAAGAGTTACATCCAATGCCTGACAGTGGTCCTCTACATAGATCCAGTCCCTAGTATTTTCGCCATCACCATATACAGGAAGGGGCTTATTCTCTAGTGCATTTGTAACAAACAGGGGGATCATTTTTTCTGGATATTGGTTTGGACCATAATTGTTGGTGCATCTTGTAATGACTACAGGAAGATTATATGTTGCCCAGTAAGAAAAAACGAGTCTGTCGGCTCCTGCCTTGCTTGCCGCATATGGACTTTTTGGCATCAGGGGGTCTGTTTCTAAGCATGGTTCGTCAATAGCTTCTCCATACACCTCATCAGTTGAAATCTGGATAAATCGATCTATCTTGTACTTTCTTGCCATCTCCAGAAGAACATACGTTCCATATACGTCTGTCATAATGAATTGAGATGGATCCCCTATTGATCTGTCAACATGGCTTTCAGCAGCAAAATTGATGATAACATTGATATCTTTTCCTATCTTATTTACGAGCTTTTCGTCTGTAATATCTCCTTTGATAAATTGATAATTTTTAAAATTCTCGATATCTTTTAGGTTGTCAAGATTTCCGGCATAGGTGAGTTTGTCCAGATTGACAACAAAATATTCAGGGTATTTATTAAGAAAATACCTTACAAAATTGCTACCTATGAAACCTGCACCGCCTGTAACAAGAACCCCTTTCAATCTTCCTCCGCAAAAAAAGTCATGTTTAGAAAAATCTTTATCTGAGATTACCTCTTTCTTTACAAGATAACCTCACATCTAACCATCCCTGTCAGCCCAATCATATGGAATGTCATTTTTATGGGGATCTATCCTAAACTCATCAGGGTCTTCATAATTATAGACCTCTGAAGGACAGTTAATAACAATGGCTTCTGTTTCACTTATACATTTAAATCCATGGATAACCTCTTTTGGAACTGAAATAAGCAGAGGATTATAATCCCCCATGAAGAACTCATTGACTTCACCATATGTAGAAGAGCCTTTACGATTATCATAAAGGACCACTTTCATCATTCCCTTTACAACGGCAAAATTATCAGTCTGTTTTTTATGATAGTGCCATCCCTTAACCACACCAGGATATGCAGCAGTCATATAGACCTGGCCAAACTTTACAAATAGGTCATCATCCGCTCTTAAGATCTCCATAAGTCTTCCCCTTGTATCAGGCATGACTTTCAATTTTTTAATCTTAACCCCTTCTATCATAGGATTTCCTTTATATAAATTATATGAGCCCTATTTCGCTATAATCTCCCAACATGAGACGATAGACCTCTGGTTTATGCGGTAACTTAGATACCTTGACATTTTTACCTATTAAGCTGTCGGCAATTCTTATCTTGACATTTAAAATTGAACTCGATTCCAAGACAATGCTATGCTCAACTTCAGTATTTTCGATGATGACATCCTTGCCAATAGAGGTAAATGGTCCTACATAAGAGTTTATGATCTTAGACCCAGCCCCTATAATCGCTGGCCCTCTGATAATACTATGGGTAACTGATGACCCTTCTTCTAATACTACCTTAAAATCGATATGGGAGTCTTTATCAACCTCTCCTTTTATATCGGTCTTCAATGTATCTAAAATGATTCGATTAGCCTCTAGCATATCCTCGAGCTTCCCCGTATCCTTCCACCATCCATTAATGATATGGGATTGAACGTTAAAGCCATTGTCAATAAGGTATTGAATGGAATCAGTAATTTCTAATTCCTTTCTCCGTGAGGGTTTTATATTTTTGACAGCCTCAAAAATAGTATGATCAAACATATATACCCCCACCAAGGCTAAATTGCTCTTAGGTTTCTTTGGTTTTTCCTCCAGGTTGATGACCCTTCCTTCTGAAAGCTCTGCCACTCCAAATTGATGGGGATTGGGAACCTCAGCCAACAAAACCTGCGCATTTGGCTTATGGGATAAGAATTCATTAACAAAATCCTTTATCCCATATTTGATAAGATTATCGCCTAAATACACGACAAAAGGTGATCGATTAATAAATTCTTCAGCAATAAGAACGGCATGGGCAATCCCAAGGGGACTCTCTTGCTCAATATAGGTAACTTTAACATCCCATTTCGAACCATCCCCAACGGCATCCATTATCTCTTTTTTAGTATCGCCTACAATAATCCCAATATCCTTAATACCAGCATCCCTGATAGCCTCTATTCCATAAAAAAGAACGGGCTTATTGGCTACAGGAACCAGTTGTTTTGCCTGGGTGTGAGTTATGGGTCTAAGTCGCGTTCCTTTTCCACCGCTTAGAATAAGTCCTTTCATTTTTATCAGCTCTCCTCTTCAATAAATCTTTTTATTGCTTGAGAAACCTTCTTAGCATTATCCTTCTCTAATTCAGGGTACATAGGAAGTGATAAAACTTCTCTTGTTGCTCTATAACATTCTGGCAAATCATCTTCTCTGTATCCTAAATCTTTATAAATTCTCTGCCCAGGAATAGGCAAGGGATAATAGACCATGGTTGAAATATTCTGATCTGCAAGGTACTTCTTGCACTGATCCCTCTCTTTAAGCCTTATGGTATACTGATGATAAACATGCTTAAAGCCGTCTTCCTCATAGGGAAGAGCAATATCGAGATCTTTTAATAGGTCGTTATACAAATGGGCTCTCTCTCTTCTCATATTGTTCCAACGATCTACTCGCTTAAGCTTTACCCTTAATATGGCAGCTTGTATCTCATCCAATCGACTATTATAGCCCAAAGTGGAATGAAAATATTTATCTTTACTGCCATGAACCCTTAGCATTCTTACCTTCTTTGCTATCTCAAGATTATTTGTTACTACCATACCCCCATCACCATAACCCCCAAGGTTTTTTGTAGGGAAGAAACTAAAACACCCCGCATCACCAATCGCTCCAACTTTTTTACTTTTATATTCTGAGCCAAAGGCCTGAGCCGCATCTTCGATAACATGAATTTGATACTTCTTTGCAATTCTTAAAATGGCATCCATATCTACGGGATACCCAAAGATATGGACCGGAATAATCGCCTTCGTTCTTTTTGTAATCTTTTCTTCTATCTTATGAAAATCAATATTAAAAGTTCTTGGGTCTATATCTACAAATACGGGGGTTGCCTGACAGTAGGTAATGGCTTCTGCTATTGCAATAAAACTAAAAGGGGTTGTAATCACTTCATCCCCTTTTTTTATATTACAGGCGAGAAGGGCGAGGTGTAAAGCATCCGTACAAGAGGCAACTCCAATACCATATTTCACCCCGCAATAAGCAGCTACCTCTTCTTCAAAAGAAGAAACCTCTGGTCCAAGAACAAAATGCCCTTTGGACAAGACACCAGCAAGGATACTATCGATCTCTTCCTTTATCTCTCTATACTGTTCTGTTAAATCAAAAGATTTAATTTCTCTGTTTTTACCTAACAAAAATAGTCCTTTTCTAAATTAAAAAATGAAATTACTATCTTTTATAGATATTGTCAATATGTATTCATTATCCTATCTTCCAAGCCTTTCAAAACTACCTAAACCTCTTTGAAGAGTAGACAGACTAAATCCTTTCCCTATTTCTCCAATCCCTACTAAGCTAACCAAAAAGAAAAACTGAGTCTCATCAGGCCTGTCAAGTAAATTGAACTCTAATGCCCAACATTGAGATTTATATTTGGCCCTGAAATAGTTCTCATCGGTTTTATTATCCAGGTCATCATATCTGATATTATACTCAAACTCCCATTTTTTGAAATAATCAGTTCCAACCCCACCAATATAATATCTGGTATCTGTAATGCCTGTGAGGGCATCTTGAGAAAACCTTGTTTCTAAATCAACATAACCCAAATCTTTTAAACTATATCGAAACACACTGTTTACAGTAGAGAACTTATCGCCTTCTATATTATAATTAGTGTCCACATTAAATTCTAAGTTTCTAAAAATATTTGTGTCCAAACTTAAAGTGATACCAGAAAACGCTCTTTTCCAAGGAACATCAGTATCTCTCGCTACATTAATACTATAACTATTAGATATGACGAATTTTAGAATCTGTCTGGTTTCAAACTCTCCTTCCCCTAATTCTTCTTTTGCCAGTATTCGATTCGTCAAAGAATAAGTGGCACTATTTTGGGGACCAAAAGAGTCGACACTATCAAAGACATTGATATCATCGTTTATCTCATCATCAGAATCGGATATATAATCATAGGATACTGTCGGTTCGATGAGATGTTTTACCTTAACAATATCACCGATATTCGCATTAAAGATATTATAATATGTAGGTCCTTGAAAGGTCGTCCCTGCAACAAAAAACTCCCTCGTTGCTTCCTTACTCGTCTCTCTCTGCTCTGAATAGGCAGTCTCCCTAAAACCAACTTTTGGAGTAATCGTAAACCAAGGTAATTTCGTTAAGGGAAGGGAAATCTGAGGAAAGAAATCACCTCTAAAAACTTCGGTTTTATTATTATCCTTGTCTTGAAAGAAGTTTACAACTGATGAATCCATTTTTAAAAACAAGGGGGTATTTTTTATTTTCTCGTCAGAAATCGTAAAGGTCAAACTTGGCAACCTTCCAAAGATATCATCTGGTCCTTCTTGAAGGCCCTCTATACGCTCTGTAATAAACTCCAAAGAGCGGGTCTCCCAGTTCTTTGTCAATGATAAAAAGCTCCTAGCATCTCTTCTCGATCTGAGCTCAAGATCATTCATAAATTCTCTACTAAAGTTCTCACCTTGGTTCTCAATATCGATTTGCAATAATCCTTTGACATCATGCTTAAATATTTGTTCATGGTCCAGCTTCGCAATATAATATTCCTTACCTGTAGAGGTCTTTTGCCCTGAACCATCCGTACCATCAAAGAGTATTGAATTCTGTTCTATACTTTGATTAAAAAATTCCCCGTCCTTGAGATAGGCACCATCAAACTGTCCAAAGGTATCCTCGCTCAGCATGTATCGGAATTGGAAATTGTATCGCGTCCCCCGGCGTCTGAGATAGTCCAAACCAATGGTGGCATCCATATAATCATTAATTGCCCAGAAAAAGAGATTATTCAGAAAAAAACCATCTTGATTACTGGAACCTATCTCTGGGAAAAGAAAGCCTGTTGACCTTTTTGTCTTTATTGGTACAATCGCGTATGGAAAATAGAGGATGGGAAAACCGAGGATATGAAAAGAAGGATGTTGAAGCTTGGCAAATTGTTCTATCTGAACATTAGATGTCTTCGATTTGAACTCCCACGGAACCCTATCTTCAGGACAGTCTCTTTTACACGAAGTAATCTTTCCTTGTTGGATTCTCAATCGATCTTCTGCTATCCTTTCAACCATATCACCAGAAAAATAAAAGAAAGGAGCTGCAAATCCAGAAGCATCAAACATAATTCCTCTTTCAGTATAGATATTGAACAAAAACTTTTTTCCTGAAATTCTGCTCCCTTTTCCCTCGACAAGGACATTCCCTATAGCGATACCATCACCCGTCTTTGTATTTATCTCTATCCTATCCCCCAATAATTTTATTTCTTCATATCGAACATCTACTGAGCCTTTTCCTATAATGAGATTTTCTACTTTTTTATAAACGATCTCATCGGCAATGATATTTGTTTGTTTATCATCCCCAAAGGTTTTAGATGGAAGTAAAAGAGCTGTCAAAAAAAATAGAATGAAGATATATGACCTAAATCTTTTCAGAATAAATCTCCCAAACATTAGCTCAACCGGAATTGACAGAAACTGATTCTAATATTTGCAATGCCTCTGAAACAAGATACAGGGAACCAATAATACATATGATATCCTTCTCGCTAGCCCTAGATAGTGTATGATCAATGGCTGCTCCTACATTTTTGATAACCAATACCTCTTTCTTATATCTTTTGAATTCACTTAACATAATCTCTGGATCAAGAGCCCTCTCAACATTTGGCTTGACCAGAATGAGGCTATCAGCGTGAGGAATAATACATTCCCCCATTTTTGAAAAATCTTTGTCACTCATGACACCAAATATTACAAATAACCGATCATAGGTAAAAAGCTGAACAAAACTCTCCATAAAAGATTTTATGCCGGAAGGATTATGAGCTCCATCACAGATGACGATAGGATTTCTCTTTGAAACATCAAACCTTCCTCTCCAACGCACATCCCTCAAGCCTCTTTTAATATCCTCTTCTCCAATCTCCCAACCCAAATCGTTTAATATCACAGAAGTTTTGATGGCACAAGCTGCATTATCAACCTGATACTCCCCTGCTAAAGGAATCTCTATACTCTCAAATAAATTATCTTCATCCTTAAAACGAAATCTTGTTCTCGTTATCTCAAAAGAATCTGTTCTGACTTCAAAATCCCTGTCGATGGCAAACATCTGGGCATTTAAAGAATGACATATTTTTTTCATTATAGATAAAATCTCGGGCTCTCTGATAGCAGTAACTAAAATTCCTTCTTTTTTAATAATTCCTCCCTTTTCAGTAGCAATCTTTCTCAAATCTTTTCCAAGATAATCTGTATGCTCATACTCAATATTGGTAATGATAGAAACTTTAGGATGTATTAAATTTGTAGCATCAAATCTTCCTCCCATTCCAACCTCGATTACTGCCCAATCTACCTTTTGATCAAAAAAGTACCTTAGGGCCATGGCCGTTAAAAACTCAAAAAATGTCACCTCCAAGTCTTGGGGAATCACATCTTTAACCTTCTTAAATAGACCAATAAATTCTTCTTTGGGAATGGGAGTATTATTAATCTGAATCCTCTCTAGTATGCTAAAGAGGTGAGGAGAGGTAAAGAGACCGACTTTATATCCTTTGGCATTTAATATATTATAAATAAAGGCAGCGGTAGAGCCTTTTCCATTTGTTCCCCCAACATGAATAGCATTAATATATTTCTGGGGTTCTCCTAATTCAGATAAAAGACTGGAAATATTCTCGAGACCAAGCCTTATGCCAAATCTCTTGAGTCCATATAAATTGTCGAGGATGGCTTGAAAAGAACTTCCCTTATGCATCCTTTTTTATTCATCCTTGAAAAAGTCGAGTAACTTTTCTAAAGTTGATTTTAAATTCTTTCTCATTACCACCATATCTACCATACCATGCTCTAACAAAAATTCTGCCCTCTGAAAGCCCTCGGGAAGTTTCTGTTTAATCGTCTGTTCAATAACTCTTGGCCCTGCGAATCCAATCAAGGCTCCTGGCTCAGCAATATTGATATCCCCCAGCATGGCAAAGCTTGCTGTAACTCCGCCTGTTGTCGGATCGGCTAATATCGATATATAGGGTATCTTGGCATTGGAAAGTTTAGCTAATGCTGCGCTTGTTTTGGCCATCTGCATGAGAGAAAGAATACCCTCTTGCATTCTCGCTCCACCAGAACAAGAAATAATAATTAATGAAGATTTCTTCTTTAGTGCTCTTTCAATACTCCTTGTAATCTTCTCTCCTACTGCTGATGCCATGCTGCCCCCCAGAAATCCAAAATCTAAAACGCACAGCTGCACTAAAGAATTATTTAATTTCCCTTCGCCACATAAAACAGCTTCTTTTATACCGAGCTTCTTGATCGAATCCTTGATTCTGTCTTTATATTTCTTTGAATCCTTAAATTTAAGGGGATCGACAGAGGTCAAGCCTGAATCATATTCAGAAAAACTTCCATCGTCTAATAAGAGTAAAACCCAATCTCGAGCCCCTAATTTATAATGATGATTACACTTAGGACAAATATTTAAGTTATTGACAATATCTTTTTTATAAACAATCTCTTTACATTTTTCGCATTTAACCCATAACCCTTCGGGTATTTGAATTTTCTTTGTTCTAATCTTAACTTTTGGTTTTTTCAGCTTTTTAAGCCACTCCATTTCCAACCCTTATACACTAATTTCAGAATTTTTTAAAAAGACAGGCAAGGAAAAACACACCGTTATTTTTGAATAAGAAACTCTATTTTTTCTGCCTGTAAGCAACCTTATTCACGGCATTCAAATAGGCTTTAGTACTGGCCTCTATAACATCTGTACTCGCACCAACACCTGTAACGATCTCTCCATTAAACTGAACTTTTATAACAACTTCACCTAAAGCATCCTTTCCCCCTGTAACTGCTCTTATATTATAAGAAACAAGTTTTCCAGGTATTTTTGTTATGCGATCAATCGCCTGATAAGAAGCATCTACTGGTCCATCTCCTATAGCTGCATCTTGGTATATCTCATTATCCTTTTTCAATTTTACAGTAGCCGTAGGAACAGTCTGGTTGCCCGTGCTTGCCTGGATATAAATCAACTCGAAGGTCTGGGGAAAGGTCGCAATTTCGTCTTGAACGATAGTCTCTAAATCCTCATCGAATATCTCTTTTTTCATATCTGCCAGTCTTTTGAAGCGAATAAAGGCTTTTTCTAAATCATCAGGATGCAAATCAAAACCCAATTCCTTTAGTCGATTAGAAAACGCATGTCTTCCAGAGTGCTTCCCTAACACCAAATTGCTCTTAGTCAATCCGATAGATTCAGGAGTCATTATCTCATAGGTCGTTCTCTCTTTTAAAACACCATCTTGATGGATTCCTGCTTCATGAGCAAAGGCATTCTGTCCAACAATGGCCTTATTCGGCTGGACAGACACCCCTGTAATATTGGTTAGGAGCCGGCTGGTCTTATAGATTTCTTCTGTTTTTACTGTGGTATAATGTTTTAAATGGTCTTTTCTTGTCTTGATTGTCATGACAATCTCTTCTAAGGAAGCATTTCCAGCTCTCTCGCCAATTCCATTAATTGTACACTCTACCTGTCTTGCCCCATTCTCTATAGCTGCAATGGAATTTGCAACAGCTAATCCTAGGTCATTGTGACAGTGGACACTGACTCTCGCTTTACTAATGTTTGGCACCTTATCCATTATACATTTAATTAAGGCACCAAATTCATAGGGAATCGCATATCCTACAGTATCTGGAATATTGACAGTACCCGCCCCAGCATCGATAACTGATTCTACTATCTTACACAAAAAATCTAAATCGCTTCTTGCCGCATCCTCAGTAGAAAACTCGACATCATTAGTTAGGGTCTTGGCATAACCAACAGCTTCAACAGCCTCTTTAAGAACCTCTTCCCTCGTCTTTTTTAATTTGTATTCGAGATGGATATCTGATGTGGCTACAAAGGTATGTATCCGAGCTCTTTCAGCATATTGAAGGGCTTCCCATGCTCTGTCGATATCCTTTTTCTTTACTCGACACAAACCAGCAATTATGGGACCCTTTACTGTCTTTGAGACCTCCCTTACCGCTTCAAAATCTCCCTCTGAAGCGATAGGAAACCCTGCCTCAATAATATCAACTTTTAATTTTGCCAGCTGTAAGGCTAGATTAATCTTTTCATCTATATTCATACTAAATCCTGGTGCCTGTTCTCCATCTCTTAAAGTCGTGTCAAAAATATATATCTTGTCACTCATATTATTTCCTCCTGTAATTTATTTTTTTATCCTACAGTAACAAACTGTTTGTTAAATTATTAAGCTTTGAAAAAAAAGCCCTCATCCTAAATCCTGATAGATAATTGATAGGGACGAGAGCCTATTTTTTCTTGGTAGCAGTCTACTTCACCGAGTTAAAAAATTAAATATGCCCTCCTTTAGGGGGCAAATTCAATTGAAGAAGCATTTTTACTCTCAGCTACCATCAGCTCTCAGAATATAAGCAATATATTGAATTATTATTCTCTTAAATCAGCCCCTTTGTAAATTGTACTAATGATTTCTGGTTTTATCTTTTACTTCAACCATCGACTCAGATTTTCTGGAGGCTAAAACACTCTCCAGAGGACCCGATAAAACATATAAAAAGAATATGAAAAAGATCATGACCTCAGGGATGGTCACTATAATATAGATAAATAAGATAGTGAATATTAAAATCCCAAATGACCTTCTCTTTCTCAGCTCAAAATACTTAAAGCTTCTGTATTTTATATTACTTACCATCAAAAATGAAAGAAGATAAACAAACATCGCTATCACTACTGGATTAATCTTGCTAAACAAGATAGAATCATAGCTTAGAATCACATAAGATGCGACCACTCCAGCTGAAGCAGGGATAGGAAGGCCAATAAACTTATAACTTTTTTCTTCGGATAGTTGCACATTAAACCTTGCCAGCCTCAAAGCCCCACAGATTATAAATAAGAATACTGCTAACCATCCAATCCTTCCAAAGGGTCTTAATACCCACAAATAGAGCAGTAACCCTGGTGCCAAGCCAAAAGAAATAATATCTGCTAAAGAATCATATTCTATACCAAAGTCGCTTGTGGCCTTTGTCATCCTAGCGATTCTTCCATCCAAACCGTCAAAAACTATAGCAATCAAAATTGCAACAGCGGATTTATAATAATCAACATTAATTGCAGCAATAATCGCATAAAACCCACAAAATATATTTCCAGTTGTAAAGAGGCTTGGTAATATTTTTACCCCGGTTTTCATATGTTAAAACTCCTCTAAATTTAATCTACCAATGATAGTTTCCCCGCCTCTAACTCTATCACCTAACCTTACCATAACCTCTGTATCTAAAGGTAACAAAATATCTACACGAGAACCAAATCTTATAAATCCTAATCGCTGGCCTCTATCAAGATAGTCTCCTTCTTTGACCCAGCATACGACCCTCCTCGCAATTACCCCTGCTATCTGTCGAACTAAAATAGTCAGATCTCTGTAGCTGATCAAAATAGAGTTATGTTCGTTTAGAAAAGAAGCCTTTTCTCGAAAGGCAGGGAAAAAACTTCCCTTCGAATATTCCATCTTTTTAACAACCCCTAAATAAGGAGCTCTATTGATATGGACATTAAATATCGAAAGAAATATACTTATAGATATCATTTCTCTCTTCAAATACATCTCTTCTCTAATCTTTTTTATATCTACAATCTTTCCATCTGCCGGGGAGAGGATTGTTCCTTTTCCATCAGGAATTATCCTCCTAGGGTTTCTAAAAAAGAAGAGGACAAAAAGGGCCAAGAAAAAGAGTGTTATTGAAATGAAAATAAGCCCCAATAGATATAGAAAAATTGATAGGGAAAAAATAATTAGGGCTAAATAAAAACCCTCTTTAATTATGGGAAAATCCCTTTCCTTCATGAGACGCGTTCCTTGATTTTTGCCATAAAACTATTGTCATCAAAACATAAGATTTAAAATATAACTAAGGAGTATTCAAAACCTTACTCCCTCTGGAAATCGCTATCTTTCCAGTTTTCACAATCTCTTTTATCCCCATTGGTTTCATTAAATCGATTATTGCCTGAATCTTATCTTCGTCCCCAGTAACCTCTATGGTATACGTGTCTGAGTTGACATCAACAATGTTTCCGCGAAAAATATCAGTAATCCTTAAAAGCTCTGCCCTCACTGAGGATTTGGCATTCACCTTAATTAATACCAACTCCCTATCAACATACTTTTCCTCACTCAGATCAATAACTCTAATAACATCAATCAACTTATTAAGTTGCTTCATTATCTGTTCTATGATATGTTCATTTCCTTTTGTAACGATAGTCATCCTTGATACTGTAGGATCAAGGGTTTCGGCTACAGAAAGGCTGTCAATATTATATCCTCTACCGCTAAATAGTCCTGCAATACGTGACAATACACCAAACCTGTTTTCGACTAAAACCCCAATCGTATAACATTTTTCATCAGTATTCTTTTCACGATTCTTATTTTTCATCGATATTTAATTTCCTATGCTAATAACATATCTTTTATAGATTTACCTGATGGGACCATGGGATAGACATTCTCTTCTCTTTCTACAATAAAATCCATCACTACCGGTTTAGGAGTAGCAATAGCTTTTTTAAGAATCCTTTTAACATCCTGAGGTTTCTCTGCCCTCAGACCCACAGCCCCAAACGCCTCTGCCAATTTTACAAAATCTGGAGCCACTGCAATATCCGAATACGAATAACGCTTATTAAAAAATATCTCCTGCCACTGCCTTACCATTCCTAGATATCCGTTATTTATGATAGCAATCTTCACTGGCAGATTATATTCTATTGCTGTAGCTAATTCCTGCATATTCATTTGAAAACTACCATCTCCACTAATACTGAAAACTAAGCTCTTTGGAAATGCCACCTGCGCACCAAGGGCAGCAGGAAAACCATAACCCATTGTTCCCAAGCCACCTGATGTGAGCCATGTTCTCGGCTTTATAAACTTATAGTACTGGGCTATCCACATCTGATGTTGACCCACGTCTGATGCAATAATCGCATTTCCTTTTGTCAGGTCATAAATCTGCTCTATTACATACTGGGGTTTAATCTTTGACTTTCCTTGTTTATAAGCAAGAGGAAAGGTTTTTCTCCATTTCTCAATTTGATTCAACCACGGCTGATGATCCTTCTTCCAATTGTTTTCTTCTTTTTTCACTATGGTAAGCAACTTATTCAAAACATCCTTTGAATCGCCCACGATAGGAATATTAACAGGAACATTTTTACTAATAGAGGTAGGATCGATATCAATATGGATCACTACTGCATCTTGAGCAAATTCATCGAGCTTTCCTGTAATTCTATCATCAAACCTTGCACCGATAGCAATAATAAGATCAGCCTCTACCATTGCCATATTTGCCCTGTATGTGCCGTGCATCCCTAACATTCCCAAAGAAAGCTTATGATCTTCAGGAAAAGCCCCAAGCCCCATAAGAGTTGTCGTGACAGGGGTTTGGGTCAACACAGCCAATTGCTTCAATTCATCAGAGGCCTCAGAAAGAATGACCCCTCCTCCTACATAGATTACTGGTCTCTTCGCCTGAACCAAAGCTTTAGAAACCCTCTTGATCTGTCCCATATGACCAGAATAAGTAGGATTATAACTCCTTATCTTTGCTTCTTTAGGATAATCAAACTCTGTCTTATCAGTTACAACATCCTTTGGCAGATCGACTAAAACAGGACCTGGTTTCCCTGTGCTGGCTATATAGAAAGCCTCTTTAATTGTTTTTGCCAGTTCATTAACATCCTTTACGAGATAACTATGCTTTGTACAGGGCCTTGTTATACCAATAATATCTGCCTCTTGGAAGGCATCATTCCCTATAACAGAGGTAGGAACCTGCCCTGTAAAGACTACAATCGGTATAGCATCCATGTAGGCAGTGGTAATCCCCGTTACCGTGTTTGTAGCACCCGGACCAGAGGTTACGATACAGACCCCTGTTTTTCCTGATGCTCTTGCAAATCCATCAGCTGCATGAACAGCGCCCTGTTCGTGGCGGTTAAGTATAAGTTTTATCGGGGAGCCTAACAACACATCAAAGATATTCAACACAGCTCCACCAGGAATTCCAAAAACAGTCTTCACCCCTTCTTTCAAAAGACTCTCGATAAATATCTCAGCCCCTGTCAATTTCATTTCTGTATCACTCCTTTACTCTTTTAAGGTGAGACCTTTAAAACAGCACCTGTACTCGCGGAGGTTACTAGCTTGGCATATCTCAGGAGATATCCTCTATTTATCTTGGGCTTTGGTGGTTTCCAATCTTTCAAGCGCTTCTTCAACTCACTTTCTTCCAACTTAACATCCACTCTCTGATTCTGGATATCTATCGTTATCGTATCACCATTTTTAACAATAGCTATAGGACCACCAGCCATGGCTTCAGGAGATATATGACCAATACATGGTCCTCTTGTAGCTCCTGAAAAACGCCCATCTGTCAAGAGGGCAACCGATTCTCCCATGCCTCTTCCCATGATTGCTGCTGTCGGTGATAACATTTCTCTCATGCCAGGACCGCCCTTTGGACCTTCGTACCTAATAACCACGACATCTCCTGGGTTTATTTTCCCTCCAAAGATAGCCTTTGACGCCTCTTCTTCAGAATTAAATACCCGTGCAGGACCACTATGTTTAAACATCTTCTTTGATACTCCTGAACGTTTTATAACAGCTCCATCAGGTGCAAGATTACCCCAAAGGATTGACAGTCCTCCTCTTTTATCATATGGATCATCACAGGTTCTAATAACGTCTCTTCTCAAAACCTTAGATCTCTTTAAGTTTTCTCCAACCGTCTTTCCTGTAACGGTCATGGCCTTTTTACGGATCAAACCCTTTTTAGACACCTCTTTCATCAAGGCCTGAACCCCACCTGCTTCATACAGATCTTGTAAGTGATGGCTCCCTGCTGGACTAAGTTTAGCGAGCAATGGGGTTTTTTCACTTATCTTATGAAAAAGGTCCAAATCAAAACTGATACCTGCCTCATCGGCAATAGCAAGAAGATGGAGAATCGTATTTGTTGAGCAACCAACAGCCATATCAAAAGCAATGGCATTTCGTATTGCATCCATCGTAACGATATCCCTTGGTTTTATATCCTTTGCAATCAGCTTCATCACCTGCATACCCGCCTCTTTAGCAAGTCGATACCGAGCAGACATGGGTGCAGGAATTGTCCCATTTCCCGGCAGCCCCATTCCTAGAGCTTCAGTCAAACAATTCATGGAGTTGGCTGTAAACATTCCAGCACAAGAACCACAAGTAGGACAGGCGCTTTCTTCTAATTCTTCCAACTCTTTCTTGGTCATCTTTTTTGCCTGAACAGCACCAACAGCCTCAAAAACAGTAGCAACATCCACATCCCTTTCCTGAAATTTACCGGACAGCATAGGACCGCCGCTAACAACAACAGAAGGAATGTTTATCCTTAAGGCAGCCATTAACATGCCGGGAACGATCTTATCACAATTCGTTATAAAGACGAGACCATCAAAGGGATGGGCAATAGACATGATTTCTATGGAATCAGCAATGACCTCTCTGCTCGGAAGAGAATAGAGCATCCCTAAATGGTTCATGGCAATCCCATCGCAGACTCCGATTGTATCAAACTCAATAGGGGTCCCTCCTTTTAAACGGATCCCCTCTTTTACTGCTTTTACGAGATTATTCAGATGAATATGACCGGGAATGATTTCAGTAAAAGAGTTAGCTATACCAATAATGGGTTGATTTATCTCTTCATCTGTCAAACCCAATGATTTCATTAAGGACCGGTGAGGTGCCCTTGCAACCCCTTTTTTCATCAAATCACTTCGCATAAATCACCCCTCTCTTGATTCACTTCTTATAAAACAGTTAATTATAAATATTTAAAATTAACATACCTTATTATGATAGTCAACAGAAAAGAAATATAGAGTTTTGATTCTAAACACCTTAACCTTCTCAAACCATAAGTTTCTCTTACTCTTGATACCTCTCTTTTTAATGGAGATGATAAAATTAAGCTTTTTTAACATGGTTTTTTAATGTACCAATACCTTCTATCTTAATCTCGATAACATCTCCACTGTTCATTGGCCCTACTCCATAGGGAGTGCCGGTAGCTATGATATCACCAGGAAGCAAAGTCATTACCTTAGATATGAAACTGATGAGTTTTTCAACCTTAAAAATAAAATTTTTTGTATTTGAAGATTGTTTCAACTCACCGTTTAAATAGGATTCAACAAGGACATTGTTTGGATCGATATCATCAACGATATAAGGACCTACAGGAGAAAAAGTATCAAAGGCCTTTGCCCTTGTCCACTGGATATCCTTTTTTTGAAGGTCTCTTGCTGTAACATCGTTAAAACAAGTGTATCCCAAAACATGTTTGGAGGCATCATTTTCGTCTATATCTTTGATCTTATCCTTTATTACAATGGCCAACTCAGCTTCATAATCGACTCTACTCGTCATCGAGGGATAGATAATAGCGTCTTCATGGCCTATGATACCTGTCGTTGGTTTGAAAAAGATTATGGGTTCATCTGGAAAGGGAAATCCCAGCTCTTCTATATGGTCTTTATATATCAATCCTATTGCTACTATCTTGGTAGGAATACATGGTGGAAGAATTTTGACATCTTCATTTTTATACTCTTTGTCCGTTATGCTATACTCATTAAAAAAATCTCCTTTGATCTCTTTAATGATATCATTTTCAATAATACCGAGCTTTTCCTTAGCTTCTATTGAAAATCTTACAAATTTCATCCTTTTCCCCTCTACTATTTTAAAAGATTAAAATAAAAAAGTTATTATACTAAAAATCTTATGAAAAAGATAGAAGATATTAAAAAAACCGCTCTATCTATCCTAAATAGAACGGTTTTATAATGACTATTAAAGGGTTATTCCTTTAGCATATTTTCTTTACAATCTTTTATAGCCTCTTTTAATAATTTCTTTGCTTCATCATTAGGATAGAGAGGAGAAAATCCTAAAAGGTCTCCTAGCTTCTTGTAAGTTAAATTCCACTCATCTGCAATGAAAGAACTCCCCTTCCATTCTGATTGTGATACTGTCTCCACACTCCCCAAACCAGCAATCTCAACAATCATCTTGGCTACCTCTTCCCAGGTTATATAAAAAGAGGATAAGTTAAATGTTTCACCCCATGCCTTCTCGTTCAACAATACCTTCTCCAAACCTAAAAGAAAATCATCAAAATGAAGAAAACTTCCACCTGCACCC
>DATKYB010000054.1 GCA_035528715.1 Nitrospinota bacterium
CTCAACCACTAACGTAATAACTCGGTGTGGCTTCGGCGGCTTGCCGAGCCTTCACCCGGAAACGCAGGCAAAAAGGCAGAATTTTGACTATGGGCATCGATTTTAAAACTGGTATCAAAAAATAAATCGCTTTTCAATTTCTGTTGTAGATTATTTTGAATTTGATATAATATTAGATGCCAAAAAGGTTATTTTATATATGTTACCAAATATTGGAAATAATATCAAGGATTAATATGATCGGTGATAATGTAAAGAAATTTCGAAATAAAAAAGGTCTTACACAAGACCGTCTTGCAAGAAAAGCCGATATTCCCTACACTACTTTTACAAAGTCAGAATCCAACATTGTTAAGAAACCTTCTGTTCAGACAGTGGCGAAAATCGCCAAAGCGTTAGATGTTGGCATGGAGGAATTAATAAGACAAACTCTAGGCAAATGCAAAATTTAGCAAAGATTTACAGCGATCCGAAAGAAAAATCGCCAGGACTACGAAAAATTTGAAGAAACTAGAGGGACATGGGAAATGAATAAAAATAAGTACGGACTATTTAAAATTTTGACAGTAAAACGAAAATATTTGCTTAGGCGACATAAATTAAAACAAAGATATGGATAATAAAAGCCTTTACGACAAAGAAACGGCCATAAAATTTTATGGAGACAGATATTCGCAAGGATATATGGATGAGTGGCCAGTTGAAAAAAAGCAAAGGGTATTTGAAATAATAAAGAATTTGCCTTTACCACCGATAGGGGATGCCTTAGATTTTGGTTGTGGAAATGGAGTTTTTACAGAAACTATAAAGCAAGCTCTTCCCAATTGGAATGTTTACGGTTGCGATATTAGCAAAGTTGCTATTAAAAACGCTACCAAAAGATTTCCTAATTGCAATTTTTTTATATCAAATAGTAATACTGTAAGTAATAGAAAATTTGATTTTTTATTTTCACACCATGTATTAGAACACGTATTTGACATAAGAAAAGCTATTGATGAAATGAACAATTATATAAAACAAAATTCATTTATGTTACATATATTACCTTGTGGCAATAAAAACAGTTTTGAATATAATGTTTGCAAAATGCGAAAAGATAGCATTAAATATGATATGGAAGGAAGATTTTTTTTTGAGGATGAGGGACATGTAAGAAGGCTCACTACAAATCAGTTAACCGAATATCTTGAAAAATATTCTTTTAAAATATTAAAAGATTATTACAGCAATCAATATTATGGTGCTATTAAGTGGATTAGTAGATGTGATAAAAATTTTATCTTTAATTTCGCTAACCCGTCAATGGCATTAAATGCTGGTTATTCGAAAGAATTAAAAAAGATAAAAATAAAATTACTTTTCGTGCATTTTTGCAATAATATAAGCTGTTCGGAATTTAGAAATCATTTGAGAAATACTTACTATGGAGGTAGGCAAATTATAATGGCAATCATCAAAATATGTTTCTACCCATTGGCAAGAGCTATATCATTTTATTATGATAATAAAGCAAATCAGGAATGGAAAGAACAAAAAGAGAAAAAGAATGGTAGTGAAATGTATGTTTTTTACAGGAGGTAAAGAAAAAAATACATCTTTTTAGTATTGTATATATGACAATGCAGGCAGAAGAAAAGTTGCACGGCATATAATATTTTTCCATTAAACAAGAATTTTTGAAAAGCCACTTATTTTTAACCCTCTGCAAATAAATAGATTGCAGAGGGTTTTTTATTATAATATAATACTTCGGTTTTGACCTTAGTCGTCCAAAAAGGGCCGATATAATATATGAGAAAACCCTTTGGCGACTTTGTCATAGGGTTTTCTGTATGTTTATATACTTGAATCCAGCGAGAATCTATGTCTGGAACTTATTAATCGATGCCTAAATGGCAATAAAGGGAGGAGATAAGATGTTCAATGGTATCTTTCATATCCGAAAGCCTCAAAATGAACCTGTGCTTAGCTACGCCCCTAGCAGCAAAGAACGTAGCGAACTAAAAGCCAAGCTCAAGGAGATGCTTGAAAATCCGGTCGAAGTCCCCTGTATCATTGGTGGAAAGGAAGTATTAACAGGCGACCTTGTCGAAATGAGAACACCTCATAACCACAACCAGATTCTTGGTCGCTATCATCGCGCCAGTGCCAAGCAGGCCGAGATGGCAATTGCCGCTGCAAACGAGGCGAAGTATGCATGGAGTGAGATGCAGTGGTCTTCACGGGCAACCGTATTGCTCAAAGCCGCAGAGCTTCTGGCTGACAAGTACCGTCAGACTCTCAATGCGGCAACTATGCTCTGCATGAGCAAAACATGCCACCAAGCGGAGATCGATTCTGCATGCGAGCTGATCGATTTCTGGCGCTTCAATCCCTACTTCATGACAGAGATCTACGATGACCAGCCGATTTCCACAAAGGAGGTCCTAAACTACATGGAACACCGCCCACTTGAGGGTTTTGTATTCGCGGTCTCCCCTTTCAACTTTACATCGATTGCAGGTAACCTCCCTACCTCACCGGCTCTTATGGGAAATGCTGTTGTCTGGAAGCCATCATCAGCGGCAGTACTCCCAGCGTATTATATCATGAAGGTGCTGAAAGAGGCCGGAATGCCCGATGGCATTATTAATTTGATTCCCGGACCAGGCCCGGTTATCGGCCCGCCCGTGCTCAACCATCTAGACCTTGGTGGTGTTCATTTCACTGGTTCGACCTATGTATTTTCGACCATCTGGCTGGCCATTGGCTCTGATATACGTAAATACTACTCCTATCCTCGGATTGTTGGAGAGACAGGCGGCAAGGACTTTATTTTTGCTCACACCTCTGCCAACGTGGACGCCCTTGTCACTGGCATTGTACGCGGAGCCTTTGAGTATCAGGGCCAGAAGTGCTCGGCTGCCAGCCGAATTTATATCCCTGCCAGTATCTGGCCCAAAGTCAAGGAGCGGCTGCTCGATGAGGTTGCAACGATAAAGGTTGGGGACGTCTGCGACTTCAGCAACTTCATGAATGCTGTAATCAACAGGAAGGCCTTTAAGAAAATCTCCGAGTATATAGAATTTGCAAAAAACGATCCTAACTTGGAGATACTCTGCGGTGGGACTTGCGACGACAATTTGGGATACTTTATCCAGCCGACAGTTGTAGAAAGCAAAGACCCTCGCTCAAAACTGATGTGCGAGGAGATTTTTGGTCCGGTCATAACTGTCTACGTTTATCCAGATAAGCAATACGAAAAGATGCTTGAGCTTTGTGACAAGACCAGTCCTTATGCTCTTACAGGCGGCATCTATGCACAGGATAGATTCGCTATTGTGACGGCTGTCAAGGCGCTTAGAAACGCTGCGGGCAACTTCTATATCAATGACAAGCCAACCGGAGCTGTTGTTGGGCAGCAGCCTTTTGGCGGAGCGCGCGCCTCAGGCACCAACGATAAGGCTGGGAGCTGGTTGAATCTCGAACGCTGGATCTCCACTCGTGCCATTAAAGAGACCTTTATACCACCGACTGACTACCGTTATCCGTTTATGGAAGAAAAGTAATACTAGGAACTCGTCTTGATTAGCAATCAAAGAGGTAAGATTTAGAGTTAAAATTATATTTTATATTTATTTGGGTCGCCATAAAAGAGAAAACCCTTTGCCAGTCATGTCAAAGGGTTTTCTTTTATAGAAAAATTAGTAGCTCAAGAGGCATTGTTTGAATGATGAAATCTTTGAGATAATATTAATTATAAATAGGGGGTTAGGATGAAAGAAATAACAAAAGAGGATGGAAAACGTTATTTTACATGTGAAGAATGTGGTCTTTTATATAATAAAAAGGAATGGGCTTTGAAGTGCGAGGCATGGTGCTCGACTCATGATAGCTGAAATTTGGCTATCACGCAGTATGCGGTGAAACCAAACATAAAGTAAAATTAAGGTTAGATTGTCTCTTTTAGTTATTTTTCAGTAATCGATTCTTCTATTTTTTGACCGAAATGTCGTCCGGCTTCTTCTACATAACCCAGAACTTCATCTCCAGGTTTCAAGTTAACAACTGAGACCGCTTTTCCACCAGGTTTTGTTAATCTGATGGTTTCAGCATTCTGCATGATTAATGAAATAGGGCTGTTTTCGTATTCTGCTTTGATTAAAATCATAGGACGTTTTTCGATTTTTGCCCTGCCAAGATTAGTTGTATAGGTCGTGCCATCATGATTAACTATTAACAGTTCATCACCTGTTTCCAAATCGGTCAGATATTTGGTTTTATTATCAGGAAGTTTTAAGTAGGCATGGACAGCACTTGCATTTACCCTAAATGGCCTTGGCTCGCAGTAAGGTGTTTGTAAAGATTCTGAGTGAACTAATAAATATCCTGATGAAGTATCACCTACAAGCATGCCTGCTCCTTTACCCATATTTGTGGTTGTATCAATACAAACTCTGTCAGCGAGGCCCAACTGTTTTATTTCTACAATTTTTGCTTTGATTAAATTGATTTTTTCTGAGGTTTGAAAAACCACTTTTGACACTTTCTTTAATTCATTTATGTTTCTTGTCTTTAAAACAACGCCGGCAACACCCTTTTCTAAAATATTTAATGCTATCTCTGCTTCTTTTGAATTTTTGACATAACAATAAACGTTTTCTGGATTTGATGCTATCAGGTCTTCTAAGGGGATAATTTTCCAATCTGAAATTTTAGCAATCATTGGCACCTTTTTTACTTTGTCCATCGCTTTTTTTTCATCTTCTTTATTATTGATCTCCTGGACTAAAATATCTTTGCCCAATCTGATGTCACCCTTTTGAGAAATGACTTTTATCAACCCCAATTTTTTTATCTTTTTGACATCTGTGTCATTGCAAAGGAGTGCATCTGCACCGGATTCTATTGCAGTTGTGACAATCTTTTTATCATAATCAGTTACATCGACATAAAATTTCTTCATCGCTTATCTCTTTTTAAGTAGCTCTAAGGCTTCTTTGGCACTTATTCCTTTATGAACCATCTCGCAGGCTGCTTTTACAAATTTCACTGGGTCTTCATGCTGAAAAGCATTTCTCCCCATTGATAACCCAGCAGCCCCTGCCTTCATTGCACCCTCAATCATCTTCAGAGTCTCTTCATCTGACAATTTCGAACCCCCTGCTATGACAACGGGTACGGGGCAGCCTTCGACAACCTCCTTAAAGGTTTCAGGACTGCCTGTATAAGGACATTTAATAATGTCTGCACCCAATTCCACACCAACACGTGCAACATGTTTTACAGCATCAACATCATTTTCATTCTGAATCTTCTTGCCTCTGGGATACATCATGGCAAGCAAAGGCATACCCCATTCCATGCATTCAATAGAAACCTTACCAAGATCTCTTAGCATCCGGGCTTCGTCCTCTGCTCCAATATTGATATGTACAGAAACAGCATCAGCGCCCATCTTTATAGCTCGCTGTACATTATTGACAAGAACTTTATAATTAGGGTCTGGCCCCAGAGACGTTGATGCAGACAGGTGAAGTATCAGCCCAATATCTTTACCTGTGCCTCTGTGACCATGTAACGCCATTCCTACATGTAAGACTACTGCATTCACACCGCCTTCAGCTATCAAATTGATAGTTTTTGGCATATCAATAAGACCTTTTATCGGACCAACGGTAACGCCATGGTCCATTGGAACAATTACGATTTTCTTGGTATTCCGGTTTATGATTCTTTCAAGTCTTATTAATTTTCCAATCATTTTATTACCTCCATTTTACTTAAAAATATTTATTAGAACTACTCTCATATTGTTATAATCTTATAGAAATTTTAATCTTAAAATAAGATTATGATAAATTTTAGTGGAACGCAAGTCAAATAAATTTTGCTAATTGAATTTTTTTAAAAGAGATATTAGATTAATATAAAATTTTATAAAAAAGTTTGTTCATATAAAGAAATCATATTAACTTAACCTTAAAAGAAAGGAGGGTTTGTTATGATTAAATTTAATGGAATCAATCATCTGGCTATGGTTACTGGAGATATGGATAAGACGATTCGATTTTGGAGGGACTTGCTGGGTATGCGCCTGGTGGCTGGTCTTGGAAAACGCGGATATAGGCATTACTTTTTTGAAATCTCTGAAAATGATCTCATTGCATTTTTTGAATGGCCAGGCATAGAACCTGTGGAGCCTAAGGATCACGGACGACCAGTTACTGGTCCATTTATTTTCGATCACATCTCCTTTGGAGTAGAAACCGAGGAGGAACTCTGGCAGCTAAAGGATAATCTATCAACTGCTGGTTTTGAGGTATCAAACATGATCGATCACGGATTCATCCACTCCATCTATGCCCACGATCCTAATGGTATCCCCATTGAGTTCAGCTGGAATGTTGAAGGCATCAATATCCGAAAGACGCCTAGGATGGTGGATGACCAACCCTCCAACGTCACTCAAGAAGGTTCAGAGCCTCAATTAAAAAAATGGCCAAAAGTCAAAATACCTACACCTCCAGAAAAGCGAACTGTATATCCTGGAGCTGGAAGTGAACTCTTCCATGGAGTTAAAAAGTCTTAATAAGAAATTACCTTTCAGCTACAATCCATAGAAAATCTCTAAATGGAGGGGAGACAAATAGCAGTGGGGAAATGAGAAATTTCGAAAAAACCTTTTTTGGATTATCTTTCCAACAATTACCCTCCCTGATAAATCCTGAGGATTGTATTTTAAATCCCGTTTGAGAAACAAGCTCTCTTAATTCCTTCATGGTGTACAATCTATTATGTCGGTAAAAGAAACTCATCCCTTTGTAGTAAATGGGCTCTTGATAATATGAATCCAAATCAGGATAGAGGTTATAACCTAACAATAGTTTAAAAAGATTAATCAAGCGAAGAGCATTAGGAGTTGTGATAATTAATCTTCCACCCTTTTTTAAAACTCTTTTTATTTTTCTTAAAGGAATAAGGGGGGAATAGTTGAAGTGCTCTACAATTTCTCCAAGAAAAACCACATCAAAAACCTCTTCTCCAAAAGGCAAATTATCAATTTCAATATTCAATTGGAAGAAAGGCACCCCCATCTCTTTACAGTGAATTTTGGGTATATCTCCATAAAAAAATCTACCCCAAAAACCTTAAAGCCATGAATCTTAAGAAATTTTGTTTGATAACAGAAACCGCAACCTATATCCAGAATTTTAGATGAGGAAGATAAAGGTAATGCAAGCTCTATCATTTTAAGGTATCTTTTTTTATTTTGCTCGAGATGTAGAAAATTAAAATTTTCTCCTTCTAATTCTAAATAAGCTTGTTTTAATTTTTGAGAGAGTAAATTCTTTTTCATAATCCGTTACCATTGAATACCTTCTGATTTTAAATAATCCTGTGCTGAATGAAGGCCCAACTTAGCAGCAATTTTTAAATCTTTGATCGCCCGCTTTTGATTTCCAAGTCTTTGATAAACAAATCCCCGACTAACATAAGCCACCGTATCTCTTGGATTGAGTTTTATGACCTTATCATAATCTTCGATGGCCTGCTGTAGTTTGCCAAGCCTTGCATAAGCTGCTCCTCGATCACTATACGCCACTGCATTCTTCGGATTGAGCTCTATGGCCTTATTGCAGTCGATGATGACGTTTTGATGTTTACCAAGTCTTCCATAGGCAAGCCCTCGACCAATATAAGCATCTTCAAATTTGGGGTTCAGTTCTATGGCCTTGGTAAAGGCATCTATTGCCTCTTCGTATTTGACAGAATCTATAAACTTATGTCCCTTCTTAAACCAAGCCATTGAATCCATGGGGATCAATTCTCTTAAATTATTTAACTTATTATATTTTTTTAACCAAAAAGATTACCTTATTTACTCTCTTTATAACCAAATCTAATAATTTATTTTTAGCTTTTGAATGTTAAAAAAAATAAGAATAACAAGAATCTAAGCTAAAGTTTTCTGGATTATCAATTGAAAATTAAATCACAGTGCGAACCCAATTTAACTACTTTTTACTAAAAATAAAGGATTTCGTCAATAATTCTATGCAATCTATGTAATAAATATAAGTGAATATAAGTGCTTTGACAAATTGTTCTCATTAAACCATTATATTCTTCAAAACTATTCTCCTTGACATATGAAAGTCTTCATTTTATATTGCCTTCAATAAAGCCACTGTGAATGGATTTCCCGGGAAGTTTAAATAGAAGGTAGATAAAACATGAAGAGACTTTTATCCATCTCAGCTATTATTTTGGTCCTATGCTTGATGTGGCAATCAAGTTGGGCCACTAATGCCTATATAACAGATTTTTTAAAAGTAACCCTGCGTACCGGACCTAGTACTGAAAATAAAATCATTGCAGTACTTTATTCTGGCCAAATTGTAGAAGTCCTTAATTCAGAAGGCGACTGGAGTTATGTACGCCTTTTGGAAGGTGGGATGAGCGAGAAAGAAGGCTGGATGCTAAGTCAGTATCTGATAACCCGTCAGCCATGGGAATTGATAGCCAAATCCTTAAAGAAGGAAAATACCCTCCTCAAAGAAAACGAAAAGAAATTAACTCAAGCGCTTAATCAACAAAAAGATCTCAGAATAAAGCTTCAAGACAATACAGAAGCATTTAATAAGTTAAAAAAGGAATATGAATCTCTAAGTAAAGGTTCTACTGGCTATTTGAAGCTGAAAGAAAAATACGATAAGGCTCAATCTATATTGGAAACTGCCCAAAAAGATGTTCAAAGGCTGACAGAGGAAAACAAAAAATTGGAATCCTTGCAAAGTCATAAATGGTTTTTAACAGGAGCTCTTGTGCTTCTCAGCGGGTTGATAATCGGTTTGCTGATAGGACGTAAGCAAAAGAAACGCAAAACACCATTCTATTCAATCCCCGGTTGACAGAAGTTATAAAAAATCCTGAATCTTTAAAAAAAATCCTCAGCAACCTTATAAAACATTTGATCATCGTGAATTTGGATATTGCTTAATTCCTGAGCAATTTTCCCATTGCTTAATACATAAACCTTATCAGATATACGTCTGGTCTGTCTTAGGCTATGGGATACTACAATGAGAGTATATTTCTGTTTGAGCTCTAAAAGAAGCTGTTCGATCCTCTTTGATGCCTTGAAATCTAGTGAGGATGTTGGTTCATCCAAGAGAATAATCTCAGGTTCTAGTGCTAGAGTTCTTGCTAAACACAACCTCTGTTGCTGACCACCTGAAAGGATAAGGGCTGGTTTTTTTAATCTATCCTTGACCTCATCCCATAGATGAACCTGTTGCAATGAATTTATTAACCTCTCCTCTCTTTCAGAGCGGTTCAAACCTGTGATTATTTTGAGAGCAAGTGTAATATTTCGCTTTATGGTTGTAGGAAGAGGGTTGGGATGCTGAAAAACCATTCCTATTTTTCTTCGCAAATAAACGGGTGAGGAATAGTTGCTAAGTATATTATGCCATTTATCTTGAAGCTTTATAAAAAGTTTTCCACTTGTATAGCAATTTTCCTCGATATCATTCAGCCGATTTATCGCTCTAAGCAAAGTTGTTTTGCCTGATCCCGATGGCCCGATAATCGAATTGATTTTATTTTGAGAAAAACTTGCGCTAGTGTTTTTAATAACCTCTTTACTGCCGAATCTTACACATAAGTTTTCTATGTGAATTTTCCAGTCTGATTGAAATTTTTTATCTACCATCTTTTTTCTAACCTTTTTCTTATCATGTAAGAAACAAAGAATAGAGTCCCGGTTATCGTAAGTAATATTAAGGAAGCACCATAGCCTCTTGCTAACTCTTCAGCGGATGTATATTCAGCTGCAATATAGAATATATAAAAAGGAAGAGCCTCATATTTTGAAAAGATAGAGTCTGGAATGCCTCCAATTGCAACCACCCCGGTAAGCATAATCACAGCAGTGTCTTCAGCACATCTTCCAATTGAAAGTATAATACCGCTTAGGATATTCTTGGTTGATTGCGGTAGGCGAATATGCCAAAGATCGTCTAATTTGCTAAAGCCAAGCGAAGGACCTATGAGCTGTGATTCTTTAGGAATAGAGGATAGAGCAATTTGAGTTGTTTTTATAAGGTAAGGTAAAACCAAGAATGCCAGAGAGAGAGCAGAAACAATAAGGCATGTATTCGCTGCTGGCGTAATAAATTTATGGATGAGTAAAACCAGAGAGAACGCAAATAATCCCATAACAATTGATGGTATTCCAGCTAAAAGATCAATGAAGAAGGAAAACATTGCTTTGAGATTAGCTGGACAGTATTCTGACAGATAAATTCCTGCGGAAATCCCTAAAGGTATTGAAATTGCTGTTGATAAAATAATAAGAAAAAATGTTCCTACCATTGCTGGCCAGATACCGTCAAATACAATTTGCTTTCCTATCAGAGCCTTATACCAATGCACATCTCCAAAAATTAACTTTAAACCTAGGTTAGGCATACTTTTGTAAAGTAAAAATCCGATAAGGCATGCAACCACAGTTATAAGGAATATTCCACATGACCAACAGTACAAAAATAAGAAATTTTCTATAGTCTGAGTTCTTTTCATTGATCTAATCTTTTCTTGTGAATTATAAAATAAGAACTCAAGCTTGCTAACAACATAAATATAAAAAGAATGAGGCCGGATGCAAAGATTGATTTAAACGTCAAGCTCTCAGTATCAGACGCCAAAACAAGTGCTATCTGAGCCGTCAGTGTTCTCACAGAATCAAAGAAACTGTAGGGAACCTGTGCTGCATTACCGGCGATCATCAAGGCTATCATGGTATCTCCTACTGCCCTACCGAACCCGAGAATAACCGCATTGATAATTCCAAATTTACTATAGGGTATAATAATATATATCAGTTCCTGAATAGGGGTAAAGCCTAATGCCTTTGATGATTCAATATAGCTTTTGGGAACACTTTTAAAACTATCACTAATTAAAAGCACCATGGTTGGGAGAATAAGTATGCTCAAAACAAATATAGCGCTTAAAAGACAAAACCCACTTCCTTTCCCTGAAATATCCCTGACAAAGGGTATTAAGAGAAATATTGAAACAAAGCCGTAAATAACTGTAGGTATGCTAGTCATAAAGCGTATCAAAATATCTCCAATCTTCGCTATACCCTTATTGGCAAGACTTGATAAAAGGCAAGAAATTCCAAGACCGATCGGTAAAGCTATCGTAACCGCTAAAACTGCAAGGATAATAGATGTGAGAGCCATTGGCAAAATCCCAAATTTTCCATATAAGGGCTGCCACTCAAAGCTTAATATATTTCTTAATATAGCTGGCTGAAAGAGGGGTAAAGAAAAATAGATTAAAAAAAAGAGTATCAAAACTGATAGAGAAACAGCAAACAAACCAGCCAAATAAAGACATCTTTCTAATATCTTGTCTTTCATATCTTTGTTTTAGTTTTTGATAAAAAAATAAAAAGCCAGCTTATTTCATCATGATTCATATTTTTTAACAAGCTAGCCTTTACAGTAAACAAAAAGAAGTCTTATCTATTGAATAGGGATAAAATTATGCTTTTTAATAATCTTTTCACCTTCGGGTCCCATGATATAATCAATAAAGGCCTTTACAAGAGGTTTTGGTTCACCTTTAGCATTTGAGTAAAGCTTTCTTACTACTTTGTATTCTCCACTTAAGGCAGTTTCCTGGGACGGTTTCACACCATCTACAATCGGTGCTTTTACGGTTTCATCAATATGACCAATGGAGATATAACCAATAGCATTCGGATCATTTGCAACAGCTACCTTCATTGCCCCATTTGATGGGACTACGTTTGCTTTAGAACTCACCTTCCCCTTTTTTAACATTTTTTTCCAAAAGACTGCTCTGGTTCCGCTCGCTTCGTCTCTGGTATAAAGATTAATTGTTGCATCATTCCCGTCCACATCTCTCCAATTGCTGAGCTTGCCTGAATAGATATCTTGAACCTGGCTGCTTCTAAAAGAAGAAACCTTGTTTTTTTTATTCAAGACCACAGCAACACCGTCCAGAGCCCAAGGATATAGTTTTAAGCCATATTTTTTAATTTCTGTATCTTCCGGTTTTCTTCCAGAGTTGCCGATATCAACGAGGCCTTCTCCAACCTTCTGGATACCAACACCACTTCCCCCGCCAGCAATGGTAATCTTAATCTTTGGATTAAAAGACATAACTCTTTTTGCCGCATCCTTCAATACAGGAATATGGGCAGTTCCTCCAGCAATATCAATCGTTCCGCTCATTCCCTTAAAACGATCCAGCTCACCTGCTTGCGTTGCTTTGCCTATTGATATTAAAGCTATACCCAGCAATAACACCAAAAAAAACTTCTTCATACAAACTCCTTAGGAATGGTTGATTAAAAGATAAATATTTTTGTTTATTTAGCATAAACAAAATCGATTTGTCAAATAGGAAAAATCAATAATTAGATGATTTTTATCTTGAGAAACTATATTGCTCCCCTTTTCTTGTTTGTACAAGAAAGGTAAGAAAGAATATGCTTTGAAAATCTAATGTTAGTTTAAAATCCAAAAAATTTATTAATCAGAAACTTTTAAATATTTTTTAATTTTCTAATCTAATGAATTATGATATAAGGTTCCTATCAAAAAGACTCTCATAATAATTAATATCTTTTATTTTTCTATATTGAAGGGAAAAGAGGAATGGCTTCTCTTGAACCTTATTTATTATTCAGGATCTTTTTAGTTGTTTTATTTAGTAGTTATCTCATCTATACGGTCTTTGACATTATTTTCTGGTTTAAAGATCTTCCAGTTTTATTTAAGAAATATATTTTAATATCTCTCCTTTCGTTGAGGTTTTCAGCTGTAAAAAAAGAGCTTTATACTATACTGTTTTTATCACCTATTTTAACTATTTTGGTCTGGCTTAATTTAAGAATTGTTTTTTAAAGATGGTAAAACTTCATTTAATAAAATCTATAGTCGATTTTCTATCTAAACCTGCTTTTAAAAAGACAGCCTCAGAGGTTGCCAAGATGGCAGTAAGAGAGGCAGGGATGAAAGCAGGTATGCAAGCAGTTAACAAAACAGCAAGTGCTATCAGCAGTGCGCCAAAAAAGGTCGAGGCCTTTGTTGATAGAAAAAAAGATCAGTATCTAAAAGAAATATTAAGAGAAGCAGAGATTTTCTTTGAAAATCAAATGGATATCTTAGAAAAAAAGGTGGATAAAAAGATTACTGATATAGAAAAGCGATTGGATGATCAGATTCAGAAAGAGCTTCGAATAAAACTGAGAATTCTTATTTATACTCTTATTACAATAATTTTAGTAAGCCTTCTTTCACTGGGATATTTCTATATAAAAAAGGTCTTCAATATTTAGAACGACTACTTTTTCATTATTGAAAAAACCTTTTAATATTATTATACTGAAATATTATAGAACCATAAATTATCGAATGAATATTTTTTAAAAAGGAGGAATCTATTGATTATGAAGATAAATCTTGCTTCCAAAGAGGTGCCTATTGAAAATCTGAGATGGCGTTGCGACCTAAATAAACTTACTTTTAAAGATACCTGTGAAGTCAAGGCCTGTGATGAAATTATAGGTCAAGAAAGGGCTTTAAAAGCTATTAGACTGGGTCTTGAAATAGAAGGCATGGGTTACAATGTCTTTGTAACCGGATTGGCAGGAACTGGAAGAACAACTACCATAAAATGTCTCTTAGAAGAGATAGATAAAAAGAAAAAGCTTCCAGATGATATCTGTTATGTAAATAACTTTCAAGATCCTGATACACCTCGAGCGATACTTCTCAAACCAGGATTAGGGAAAAAATTTAAGAGGGATATGAATCTGTTAATAGAATCGATGAAAAAAAATATCCCAGAAGTATTTGAAAGTGAGGGATACCAAAAAAAACAAAAGAATATTGTTGAGTCACTGAGAGAAAAAGGGAAGGATATCTTTAAAGAACTCGAAAAAAAACTGTCCAAAGAAGGATTTACAACTATCCAAGTTCAGCCCGGGCAATACCTAAGGCTCGATATAGCTCCATTAGTAAAAGAAAAACCTATCAATATAGATGAATTAGAAAAAATAACAGAGGAGGGAAAATTTTCTAAAGAAGAATTTAAAAGGCTAAAAGAAAAATATAAAGAATTCAGTACAGACCTTTTAGAGACAATTAACATAAGCCAGAAGATTGAAAAAGAAATTCGTGAAAATGTTGATGAGCTCAACAAAAAAACTCTCTTGCCTCTCGTAGAAAATGCAATTTTTGAAATCAAAGTAAAATATAAAAACAAAAAGATAGACCGATATCTAGAAGATGTTAAAACCGATATTTTAGAAAATTTTGAAAGATTTGTAAAAGACGTCTCTCAGTCAAAACATTCTCCTTTTAGAGATATGCCTCCTAAGGAAACCTTTAATGAATATAGAGTCAATGTTCTTATAGACAATTCAGAAGTTAAGGGATCTCCGATTATTATCGAAACGAATCCAACATATAAAAATCTATTTGGAACTATTGAGAGAGTTTTGGACCGGAGCGGTGTATGGCAGACAGATTTTACAAGGATTAAGGCAGGTTCCTTTCTTAAGGCTAATAATGGATACCTTGTAATTAATGCACTGGATGCCATGATAGAGTCAGGGGTTTGGCAAACACTGAAAAGAACTCTAAGAAATAGGGTTATGGAGATTCAAAGTTATGACCCCTTTTACATGGCAAGCATCTCTGCATTAAAACCAGAACCAATAGAGGTGAATGTAAAGGTAGTAATGATAGGAGATAACTATCTCTATCACCTCTTATACAATCACGACGATGACTTTAAAAAGATCTTTAAGGTAAAGGCAGAGTTTGACTCTGAAATGGATAAAAAAGAAGAAAGCATTGCCCAGTATACCACTTTTGTTTCAAAGATATGTATCCAGGATAATCTTCTCCCTTTTGATAATAAGGCCATAGGAGCTATTATAGAATATGGTGTAAGACTGGCAGGAAAACAATTCAAGATATCTATACGCTTTAATAAGATAGAAGAAATCGTGAAAGAAGCCAATTTTTGGGCAAAAAAAAATGGCCGCAGAATCGTTACTGAAGAGTATGTGGATGAGGCTATTAAGGAAAAATATAATAGGGTCCGACTGACAGAGGATAAACTCCAAGAGATGATTGATAGAGGAACATTAATGATAGACACTGACGGCATGGTAGTGGGACAGGTAAATGGCCTCTCTGTCTATGATACAGGAGACTATTCCTTTGGAATCCCAACCAGAATTACTGCCAAGACATCTATGGGCAGAGACGGCATCATTAATATCGAGAGAGAGGCAGATTTAAGCGGAAAAACCCACAACAAGGGTGTCTTAATCTTAGAAGGCTATCTAAGAAGTAAGTACGCCCAGGACAAACCCTTAACCCTCAGTTCAAGCCTCTGCTTTGAGCAATCATACGGTGGAGTAGATGGTGATAGTGCCTCCTCTACAGAAGTATATGCCATTTTATCAAGTCTCAGCGAACTCCCCTTAAGACAGGATATTGCAGTTACAGGTTCTGTTAACCAGAAGGGAGAGATACAACCCATCGGTGGGGTAAACCAGAAAATCGAGGGGTTTTATGATGCGTGTAAGGCCAAAGGACTTACTGGAAAACAAGGGGTAATGATCCCCCATTTGAATATCGAAAATCTCGCCTTGAGAAAGGATATTGTTAAGGCAGTCGAGGAGAAAAAATTCCATGTCTATTCTGTAAAAAATATAGATGGAGGTATTGAAATCCTAACCGGAGTAAAGGCTGGTAAGATTCAGAAAGATGGAACTTATCAAAAGGGATCCGTTAATTATCTGGTCAATCAAAAACTGATGGATCTCGCAATGAAGATGAAAAAATTCGGTGAAAAGAAAAAAAAATAAAACCAGTTAAAAAAGGGAAAAAGCCGATAGCTAAAAAATAGTTTTAAGATTCTTTTTAAGACGGATTTTTTCTCGAAACAATCTCTTTTAAATTTTTATCATAGGGCGATCTTATAATCCCTTTTTCTGTAATGATTGCATCAACAAGTCTGTTAGGGGTCATATCAAAGGCGGGATTGATAACTCTAATCCCATCAGGTGCTATCCTCTTTCCGCTAAAATGAGTTATCTCATTTGAATCTCTCTCCTCGATTGGAATATCGTCTCCTGAACTCACTGACATATCCATAGAAGATACAGGAGCAGCCACATAAAAAGGTATATTGTGTTCCATTGCTAAAATAGCTATAGAATAAGTTCCAATCTTGTTAACAACATCACCATTTGAAGCAATTCTATCCGCCCCAACAAGAACCTTATTAATATCCCCTTTTTTCATGAAATAACCCGCCATATTATCAGTTATTAAAATAACAGGAATCTTGTCCTTATTCAGTTCCCATGCTGTAAGTCGTGCTCCTTGCAAAAATGGTCTTGTCTCATCTACAAAAACATTAATTCTTTTACCATTTTTTTTGGCTGTTCTTAAAATACCTAATGCTGTCCCATAGCCAGCCGTTGCTAACGCCCCAGCGTTACAATGGGTTAAGATAGTATCTCCATCCTCAATGAGTTTTTCCCCTATATCACCCATTTTTTTACAAATGGCGATATCTTCTTCCATAATCTTAATGGCCTCTTTTTCTATTATCTTCTTTAGAACATTAATCTTTAGATCTCTATTATCCTTTATTAGCTTCTTAATCCTATCAATAGCCCAGAACAAATTGACTGCTGTTGGTCTTGTATCTGCTAAAACCTTGCATATCTTTTCGATTTTTTCATGGAAATCTTTAAAACTAGTCGTATTAATCTTTTTTGCTCCTATGGCTATACCAAAGGCAGCCGCTACACCAATAGCTGGGGCTCCCCTGACAACCATATTCTTAATTGCAGTAGCAACTTCTCTATAATCGTTACATTCTACATAAACCTCTTCCTCGGGAAGTCTGGTCTGGTCTATTAATATAAGCCTAGTCTTTTTATACTCTAGTGTCTTAACCAGCTACTTATCCCCCTTTGAAATGAGTTTTAAAATGCCTTTTTTATTTATCCCCATAACCATTATTCGCTTTTCTCTGCTTTTTTCACCCCTTATAATAGTAAGAGAGGATGTTTTTACTCCGAAACTCTTTGCCAAAAACTTTATGCACTCTCTATTCGCTGCTCCTTCAACTGCAGGTGCTGCAATCTTTACCTTCAATACTCCATTGTAAATACCACTTATTTCATTCCTAGAAGACTTAGGCACAACCTTGATATCAAAGATAACCCCGTTAGTAGCATCATCAACCTTCAACATAGCATCATTTGCCTCCCTCATCTTCCTTTTCTAATAGCTTTAAATAGGACTCAATAATAGACCTTATCTTTATCTGAAGTTGTTTTTTATGTTTTTTTAATTCCTGAATCTCTATCTTTATCTTCTCTACCTCTTTGTGAGAACTGCCCAGTATTTCTCTGGCCCTTAACTCCGCATCTTTTATAATTAACTGGGCTTCTTTCCCTGCTGTTCCTGCAATTTCATCCTTCAACTTCTGGTTGGATTTCAACATCCTTTTCAGCTTTTCTTCATTTTCCATATAGAGCTTTATCTGCTCCTTCTTCTTTTCCAACTCACCTTTTAATTTTTTATTTTCTTCAATAATCTCTTCATATTCATTAGCAACTATTTCCAAAAAAGTGTCTACCTCTTCAGCATCAAAACCACGAAATCTGACATTAAACTGCTGCTGACGAATATCTAAAGGGGTGATTTTCATAAATTATCTCCTTTAGGAAAGATAAAAAATCTATCGTAGTTGATAACCTAGTTGAACCAATGATTGGATGACAGCTGACCTTAAGAATATTATAGCAAATATAGCTATGATGGGAGAAATATCTATACCTGTAATAGGAATATATCTTCTAATTGGTGCCAATACAGGCTCAGTAGATCTTATTAAAAACTGAACAATAGGATTGTGGGGATCGGGATTAACCCAAGACATTAACGCTCTTATAATAATAACCCACATATAGAGATTAAGGGCAATATCCAGAATGTGGGCTAAGGCCGTTATAAAATTTCCAACTATAAACATCTATTTCCTCCTGATCAATCTATAAATTATTTCTCTTTCTTTTTTGACAAGAACTTTCCTAATTCTTTAGATCTCTTGGTAGCTGCCTCTATTGCATTCATAATTATCTCGCTTAAACCCTCTTTCTCTAGGACATGAAGTCCGGCTACGGTCGTGCCTCCTGGAGAGGTAACCATATCCCTTAATCTTGCAGGATGTTCGCCTGTCTCAACGATCATCTTCGCAGAACCCAGTAAAGTTTGAACAGATAATTCTTGAGACACCTCTCTACTGAGACCCATCTTAACTCCTGCGGCTATCAGTGCCTCTACAATTGTAAAGATATATGCAGGCCCGCTACCGCTTAAACCTGTCACAGCATCCATCAATTTTTCATCGATAATTACAGTCTTCCCTATTGTATTAAAAATTTTTCTTGCTGTTTCTAGATCATCCTCTGTAGCATAATTCCCTTTAGATAACGCAGCAGCTCCTTCTTGAATAAGGGCGGGGGTATTTGGCATAACTCTTATTAGCCTAATCTTAGAACTGGAAAAAGACTCGATAAATTTTAATGAAACCCCTGCAGCAATGGATATCAATAGTTTTGATCTGTTAATCTCACCAGCAATCTCTTTGAGTACTGTGGTTATATCTTGAGGTTTCACAGCAAGGATAATGATATCTCCCTTTTTAACTGCATCTCTATTCCTTTGAACAGCCTCGACAGAATAGGTCTTTTTGATATAACGAAGCCTTTCCTTGCTTATATCCATACCAATAATGTTCTTTGAGGAGATAAAATTTTTCCCCAATAAACCTTTTATCAATGCCTCACCCATATTCCCACAGCCTATAAATGCTAATTTATAATTCTTCTTCAAAAGTGCCTCCTAATATTGTCTCTCTCCAAATATAGTTGTTCCTACCCTTACCATAGTAGCCCCCTCTTCTATTGCAATCTCAAAATCATTAGACATCCCCATTGAGAGCTCTTCTATAGAAACTCCTTCTATCTCTTGCTTTTCGATCTCATCTTTTAACTCTCGAAGCTTTATAAAATAGGGCCTGGCATCTTCTGGGTCATTAAAGAAGGGAGGCATGGTCATTAAACCCTTAATAGAAATATGCTCATAGTTAGAAATCTCTTTTATGATCTTCATCATCTCTGCTGCTTCCATGCCATATTTTGTCTCTTCCCCTGATATGTTAACCTGGATAAGAATATCCATTACCTTTCCTTTTTTTTTACCAATTCTATCAATCTCATGTGCTAATGGAATGCTGTCAACAGAGTGAACCATATCGAAAAGGTCAAAAATATACTTAACCTTATTCCTCTGAAGATGTCCTATCATATGCCACTTTACATCCCTGCCTATATCTTCTATCTTATCCCTAGCCTCTTGGACCCTGTTTTCTCCAAAAAGTTGATGCCCTGCCTTAATCGCCTCTTTAATGCGATGAACATCCACAGTTTTGGAAACAGCAATGAGTTTTACCTCATTAGAATTTCTGCCACTTCTCTCCGCAGCCTTTTTCATTCTTTCTTTAACTTCTAATAGATTATCTTTAATAAAAGACATATCAAAGACTCCAAAAAACCATTGAATATTTTTAAAATATAACATTTAAAAAAAAAGACTTCAACAAAAATAAGGAAATCTCTCTGCTCTTTCAAATATTTAACTTTGTAAATTATAGGAAATAAGGTATCTTGAGCTAAAGAGTCAAAAATGTGGCAATTTTTTATGAAATTTGACAACTATTTGACTGCTCTGCGAAACTTTCAAATAAAAAGTCCCTTCATAAAAAACTCATTAAATCAGAATGTTATACATAAGAAACATTAGTAAAAAATACTAGGTATATTATTTGCATATTCGGTATATAAATTTTATAGGATTTCTTGAATGTTAGAAAAAACAAATATTGATAATATAAAGAGATTAATCCTTTGTATAAGTCACGAAATAAACAATCCTTTAAACACAATATCTCTTAATGCCCAATTATTAAAGAGAACAACGAATGAGGATATCTTAAAACGGGCAGCTATCATTGACAGTAGTGTGGATAGACTAAAAAATATAATTTCCCAGATGCTCCAATCAGTAAATAACCATCCTAGACATATTAAGAATGCAAAGATAATAGATCTTAAAAAATTTAAAGAGAGAAAGATGTTTCATCTCTGAAGCTATGCTCTTTGATTTATTCTTCATCGGCTAACATTGCTATATTAATCATTCTCCCCTTTTCTTTATTATTTCTTCGATATGAATAAAATTCTCTATAATGACAACATGTGCATAAATCTATAATCAATATATTTTCTCTTTTAACACCTTCTTCTAATAACTGATCATAATTTATACCACCAAGATCTAAAAAAAATTTATTATTATCGTTTCCTTTGATATATCTTTTAAAATGAATAAATTCTTTTTTAAAAAACTCTATTACATTTTCACCCACTTCATAACAACATGCTTTGATAGACGGTCCCATACCAACAAGAACATCACTCGGATTAGCACCAAAGAATTCTTTTAATTTTTTAATGACTTTCTTTGTAATCTTTAAAAGGGTTCCTTTTCTCCCAGCATGAACTATGGCTATTATCTTTTTTTTGGGATCAAATATAATTATTGGGATACAATCAGCGGTCCTAACAGCAATAGGAAGGTTAATCTGATTTGTAATAATTGCATCACCTCTAAAATCATTTAAAGAATCCAAATCAATCTTTTTTTCAATGATAAGTATATGACTGCTGTGGATTTGTTTTATGGATAAAACCCTCTCTTTAAAAATATTCAAAGCATTGTAAAATTGCTTTTCCTTGTCATTCAACCGAAAACTAAATCCATGAATAAAAAATGGAAATTGTTCTAGTCTCTTGAATGTAACATAGCTAATCCTTCTGTAACTTTTTATGAGATAACTATTCCCCATATCTTATGTTCTTTTCTCTTTTATTAAAAAGGTAGTCTTTTTCTATGCCGATATCGATATGATCCCACGGAAATATCTCTTTATAATCTCTTTTTCTATATACATAAAACTCTGGATTAATATTTACCTCTTTAATTGCTTTACGCCAATCTTCCCTTAGATTGTAAGAAGCAAGTAAAAGTTCTCCAACCCTTCTATCGCCCCTTGATAATATTGCTTGGATAAATGACCATTTGGGAAGTTCATGAATAACAAAGACATTTGCAACCTTTTTCAAGCCATTTTTAATAATCTTCAACTTTCTTTCTAAAGACTTTACATCCTCCATTCTATCCCATTGAAAAGGGGTAAAAGGCTTGGGAACAAAAGGATTTATACTCAAAGTTATATTCCCCAATCTTCCTTTTTTTCTCGAGTCTTTTAAGATGTAATGTTTTATCCTTTTTATCAAATCTATTAATCCTTGAATATCTCCCTCTGTTTCAGTTGGAATACCAATTAAAAAATACAATTTTATATGCGGTATGTCTTCGGCAGTAATTAATCTTATACCTTTTATAATTTCCTCATCTGTCATCTCTTTATTTATAAACCTTCTCAGGCGTTCTGTTCCGGCTTCAGGGGCAAACGCCAATGTCTTATGCCCGCTTGCAGCTAAACACTTAATAAAGTCTTCTGAAAGGGCATCAATTCTTAAAGAAGATACTGATATCTTCCCTCCCATCTTTAAGATAGCGTGACAGATAGACTCTATCTGTGGATGATCCATTAAGGAAGAACCCACAAGACCAATCTTATTACTATACTGCAATCCTTTTTTAACATCTTCAATGATGATCTCTTTGCTTGAATATCGGGGTGGACCATATACATGACTTGTAACACAAAATTTACAGTTTTTCCCGCATCCCCGTTCTATCTCTATAAGATATATATCAGAAAATTCTGTATTCACTGTAAAAATCTTTGTAGAAGTAGGAAAGTTATCGATATTTTTTGTATATCTTTTCTTTATCTTCTCTGGATAACCCTTCTTTGCCTTAAGAGATCTTATTCTTCCATCAGAATAATAACTAATCTTATATCCTGAAGGGATATATATCCCCTCAATTTTAGAAAATCTCTTTACGATTTCCTCCTTTTTTCCTCTAATACCTAAAGTGCTTCTGAATTCATCTAAAAAATCTTTTATTGCCTCCTCTCCCTCTCCTATTATAAACATATCGATAAAATCTGCTAAAGGCTCTGGATTATAAAAGGTGCAAACACCTCCAGCGATAACGATTGGAAAATAATTTTTACGTTGATTTGATAACAAAGGAATCCCAGCTAAATCCAAAATCCTCAAAATGTTTATATAATCTGCTTCGAAGGATATCGAAAAGGCAAGGATATTGAAATCTACTATAGGAATTTGACTCTCAAAAGAGAATAGAGGGATTTTTCTTCTGATAAAAACCTCAATATCTTCTTTATCTGGTAAAAATACTCGTTCACAAACAACATCTTCTTCTTTATTTAATAAATAATAAATATTTTGAAATCCTAAGTTTGACATTCCCACTTGGTAAAGATTGGGATATGCCAAAGCGACAGATATTCTATCCCTAAAGGTTTTTTTTACAGTACCTTTTTCATCATTTATCAATCTCCTGATTTTATCAATATACTTCAATGCATCACCAAAAATCAATCAGGTTGTTTCCTTAGAAAAGTTGGTACGTCTAATTCCCTATCATCAAGGTATGATGTCTCTAAGGCTATTTTAACATTTGGTTCTTTTTTACGATTCTGTCTGATATGGGTCGGTATTTCAATATCATCTCCACCTGCCACTGCCTTCAATCTTCTAACAGAGGATTCTTCTTTTTTCTCATCTTGTATATTAAAACCAGTAGCAATCACTGTAACCCTAACTTCTTCTCCCATACTTTCATCAAGCACCGATCCAAATATGATATGGGCATCCTCATGGGCACTTTCATAAATGATAGTTGCGGCTTCATTCACTTCATACAGGCTCAGATCGTTTCCTCCTGTAATATTAATCAGAACGCCTCTTGCACCTTCAATGGAAGACTCTTCTAATAGTGGACTAGAGACCGCTCTTTGCGCTGCCTCTACAGCCCTGCTTTCTCCTCTGGCAACACCCGCACCCATTAAAGCCATTCCCATTTCAGACATAATCGTTCTTACATCTGCAAAATCTAGATTGATGAGGCCTGGAACAGTTATAAGATCAGATATGCCCCTTACTGCTTGCTTCAAAATATCATCAGCGATCCTAAACGCATCTCTAAGAGAAGTCTGTTTTCCAACAACATTTAACAGCCTCTGATTAGGAATCGTTATCAATGTATCAACCGATTCTTTTAGTTCCTTAATTCCATCCTCAGCCTGAAGAGCTCTTTTTTTCCCTTCAAACAAAAATGGTTTCGTAACAACGGCTACAGCTAATGCACCTTTATCTCTTGCTATTTTCGCTATTATAGGCGCTCCTCCAGTGCCTGTTCCTCCACCCATCCCTGCAGTAATAAAAACCATATCTGCTTCACCAATGATATCTGCAATCTTATCAGTATCTTCTAAAGCAGCTTTTCTTCCAATCTCAGGATTAGCCCCAGCTCCTAAGCCTTTGGTTATTTCTTTTCCTAACTGGAGTTTGTGAGTCGCTAAAGATGCCTCCAGAGCTTGCATATCAGTGTTTGCGATAACAAAATCAACCCCTTCTAATCGCGATGCGATCATAGTGTTGACAGCATTACCACCTCCTCCGCCAACACCAATAACCTTGATTTTAGCCGATAAATCTATATCTTCAACAAATTCGAACATCCCTCTTCCTCCTTTCAAGTTTTTATTAAAAAACTCTTAAAACTGTCTCTTTCATTCGTTCGAACATCTTCCCTAACATTCTATTGTTACCAGATCCATTGAATTTCCCATTGTTTTGATTGTTATATCCATATAGAACCAACCCAACGCCTGTAGCATACATAGGACTGTTTACCACATCAACTAATCCCCCAATACCGATAGGCATACCGACCCTTACAGGTAATTCAAATGTCTGCTCACCTATCTCAGACATTCCCTCCATTATTGCAGCCCCCCCCGTAATCACGACACCAGAAGCAATCAGTTCATTGAATCCCGACATAAGCAACTCTTTCTTAACAAGGGTAAACAATTCTTTAATCCTCGGTTCTATTATCTCACTTAAAATCTTTCGGGAAAGAGTCCTGGGCATCCTTCCGCCTACACTTGGCACCTCTATTGTTTCATCTTCTTTGACGAGAGATGTCATGGCACAACCATATCGCTTTTTAATTTTTTCTGCTTCTACTGATGGTGTCTTCAAACCTATTGCAATATCATTTGTCACATGGTTCCCGCCAATGGGTAACACCGATGTATGTCTAACACTTCCATCATAGAACAGAGCAATGTCAGTTGTTCCTCCTCCAATATCCACAATTACAACACCTAACTCTTGTTCATCCGGGGTTAGAACTGCTTCGCTAGAAGCCAGTTGATCTAAAACAATATCTTTAACTTCTATATTTCCTTTGTTCACACATTTTACAATATTTTGTAACGATGTCGCTGCACCCGTAACAATATGAACTTTTCCTTCTAATCTTACCCCTGAGATACCCAAAGGATCTTTAATGCCATCCTGCTCATCAATAATAAACTCTTGGGATAAGACATGAATAATTTCTCTATCAAAAGGCATGGCCATAGCCTTCGCAGCGTCTATAACTCTCTCTATATCTGATTGTACCACCTCCTTATTTTTTATGGCGATGATGCCATGGCTGTTTAGACCCTTAATATGAGAACCTGTAATACTGACATAAGCAGAATCAATCTCTATTCCTGCCATAAGTTCCGCCTCTTCAATAGCTTTCTTAATCGAGTCTACTGTACTATCAATATTGACTACTACACCCTTTTTCAATCCCTTTGACGGATGGATTCCTATTCCTATGATATCTATCTCATTTTCTTCACCCAGCGCACCTACAATTGCACAGATCTTTGAAGTCCCTATATCTAAACCTACAATTGTATCTCCTTTCTTAATCATATCCTTATCACCTCCTCCTTAAAATAATTTAACAACAACCTTTTTTCTAAAGCAAAGATCAACATATTCAATCCTCCTCTTATCTTTTTTTAAAAGTTTTGATATTGTTTTTAAACGTGAAACTTCTTTTTCAATATTGCTTTCATCCAAATTGAGACGGGTCCCATTAGTCATTTTAATAGAAACTCTTCTCATGTCAGACATATCAACAATGAAAATATCTCTTAAGTTGTATAAACCGGAATTACTTAGGTTTTTTAAAATCGCAAGTCCTCTAAGAGGTCTTTCTAAAGATACCCTATTTCCAATATTGTAATTTATTTTTTTGACTCCTTTAATTAAAGGGTATCTCTCTGTTTCTTCTTTAAAATCCAACTTCTTAATAATAAAGCCAGCATCATCTAAAAGATATTTTTCAGTTGATAGCAATACTGCATAAGGTTTCCTTTCTTGAATATTGATATTAATGGTTTTTGGTAATTTTCTTTCTATTTTGACCTTTTTAATCCATGGCTCTTTTCCCAATACCTTACTTATTTTTTCTATATCTATTTTAAATATATTCATACCTGGTTCTACGGAGATCAATTCAGCGATATATTTCTCTGATAAAAAATTTGTTCCTAATATATTTATCTCTTTTACATTAAAAAAATAAGATTGCTTAATATAGGTTATTAACTGAAAAACAAAAAAAGCTATCAAAATGGGAATGCAGAAAATACGTAATCTGTAATAAATTTTTTTGATCTTCAAAAACCTTTTTTCCGCTGAACTCGATTTTTTTGATTTCTTATATTTCATGCTATTTCCCTACTATACAAACCTCTCTCTCTAAAGTAATACCCGTTTCTTGAAAAACTTTTTCCTCTATATACTCGATTAAACAAATAACATCCTTTGCAGAAGCTCTTCCTTTATTTATAATATAGTTTGCATGAAGCCTTGAAATCTCAGCATCACCAATACAATATCCTTTGAGCCCTAGATCATCTATAAGTTTACCCGCAGCAATATTTTGAAGATTTTTGAATATTGAACCAGCACTAGGAAAAGAGATGGGCTGAGTCTTTTTACGTGTTTTCAAGTTTTTTAGAAATATATCTCGTATAGTATCCTTATTACCTTTTTTTAAGGAAATATCCACATCTAACACAATTCCCTCATAGGGGAGTTTTGAGGAACGATAACTGAATTGGATATCTTTTTTTGCTATATTAAATATCTTTCCTTGATAATCCATCAGGGTTATCGATTTAACGATATCTCCGATTTCCCAAGACTTTGTTCCCGCATTCATGACCAGTGCGCCACCTATAGAACCTGGAATACCTGTTCCACCTTCTAGCCCTGAAAATCCTTTTTCGATACAAAAATGAATCAAATCAGACATCTTTAAACCAGCTCCTGATTTTAGAATTAACTTTTCCTTATAGCTAGTAATCTGAATATCACTAAATCCCTTCTTTAAGTTTATAACAACTCCTCTAATACCATTATCGCTAACAATAATATTTGTTCCCTCTCCTAGAATAAAAACCGGTAAGTCATTTTCATTAATTATTTTAAGGATTTTCTGAAGTTCCTTCACATCTTTTGGGCTTATAAACACATCAGCCCTTCCCCCCAGAAGAATAGAGGTATGTTTCTTCATCTCCTCATCAAATTTCTTTTCCTGAAAATCCCTAAAAAGAGAAAAATACACTTCTTTTTTATCCATTATTGTTTGTTCTATTTTTTTTAGCCCCCAATTTTGAAAGGAGTTCATCTCCTACTGACGAAATATTACCTGCACCTAAGGTCAGAATCAGATCTCCTTTCTGAATGATACTCATTAGAAAATCCACAATCTCAGATTGATCTCTTATATGAAAAACAGACTTATGACCATACTTTTTCACCCCTTCATATATAAGTCTTGAATCTATGTTTTCTATAGGCTCTTCGCCAGCTGAATATATATCAGTAATAATTAATTCGTCGGAATCATTAAAGGCTGTAAAAAAGTCGTTTAAAAGATACTGAGTTCTCGTATATCTATGAGGTTGAAAGACCACTATCATTCTTTTTTCTTTCCATACCTCTTTTGATGCCTTAAGAACCGCACGAATCTCTGTAGGATGATGTCCGTAGTCATCTACTACTATAATCCCATTGGTTTCACCTTTGATTTCAAATCTTCTTTGGATGCCTCCAAATTCCTTCAAAGCCTTTTTGATTATTTCAAATTTTATATCTAGTTCAAGACCAACAGCTACAGTGGCCAGAGAATTATATACATTGTGGAGGCCAGGCATATTGATAACCATCTCACCTAACTCTTTTCCCTTATTAAAAATATTAAATGATGTTTTCAATCCTGAATAGGTTATATCCTTTGCTATATAATCAGCTTGGCTTGTCACTCCGTATGTGACACATCTTTTTTCAACTTTTGGAATGAGCTCCTGAATATATTTCTGATCAAGACATAATATGGAAAGACCATAAAAAGGGACTTTATTGATGAATTTCAAGAATCCCTCTTTGATTTTACTTATACTCTTATAATGGTCCATGTGTTCCTTATCGATAGTAGTCACAATTGCTATCGTAGGTGTTAATCTTGTAAATGAACCATCACTCTCATCAGCTTCTGCAACTAAAAAATCTCCCTGACCGAGCTTTGCATTGCTGCCAAGGCTATTTAGCTTTCCACCAATGACCACTGTAGGGTCTAATCCACCCTTTGCTAGTACCGTGGCTATTAAAGATGTTGTTGTTGTCTTTCCATGGGAACCTGCCACAGCGATGCCATATCTTATTCTCATTAATTCTGCAAGAATCTCTGCTCTACGTATAACCGGGATCAAATTTTCCTTAGCTGATTTAATTTCTATATTATCTTGGTTTACTGCTGAGGAATAGACAACAACATCTGCATTTTTTATATTAGACTTATTATGGCCAATAAATATGCTTGCACCTAATCTTCTTAGTCTCTCTATAATATCTGAATCTTTTATATCAGAACCACTAACAGCATAGTTTAAGTTAAGAAGAAGCTCCGCAATACCACTCATTCCAATTCCACCTATGCCAACAAAATGGATATGCTGCGTCTTTCTAAACATATATTCTCCTTAACAATTGCCATGAACTGCTTCTTCTTTTTTTATGAGGCTATAACAGATATCGATTATCTTCTCAGCAGCATCTGTAACCGCCATTTTTTTGCTCTTGAAACACATATCCTTAAGTTTTCCCCTGTCTTTCATCAATTCAAGTATCTTTTTTGCAAGAAACTCTCCAGTCAAATCCTTTTCTAAGATCATTTCAGCTGCGCCTGACATTTGTAGTTTTCTTGCATTAATTTCCTGGTGATTGTTGGCAGAAAATGGAAAAGGAATTAATATTGAAGCCTTACCTGCTACTGTTAGTTCAGAAAGAGTTGTGGCACCTGCTCTGCATATTATCAGATCCGCCTCCTTATATTTATCAACGATATTATAGATAAAGGGTTGAACACTTGCTAAAAAACATCTCTTTTCATACTCTTTTTTCATCAATTCCTCATTTCCTTTTCCTACTTGATGGATAATCCTTATAGAATCCTTAAACTCTTTTAGATACTCTAGTCCTTCAATAACAGCCCTGTTAATACTCTGCGCTCCTTGGCTCCCTCCAAAGATCAGTAATGTAAATTTAGAGTGATTACTATTTGATATACCATTTTTCAATTGTTCTAAAAATTCTCTTCTTATAGGATTACCGGTGAATATAACTTTATTTTTAGAAAAATAATCTTCAGTTTCTTTAAAAGAAATGGCTATTTTATCCGCAAATATCCCTAGAATCCTATTTGTAACTCCTGGTAAAAAATTCTGCTCTTGGATAATAATAGGAATTCTTAAAATATAGGCGCAAGATACCACGGGTCCAGTTACATATCCCCCTACACCTATAACGATATCTGGCTTATAGCATAATAAAATCCATAAAGATTGAAGAAATCCTATGGGTAATTTTAATAATGAAACAATGGTTCTTACTGAAATCTTACCCTTAAGACCTCCAACTGAAATTCTTTTTAGTTTAAATCCTTCTTTGGCTAATATTGAGTTTTCTAAACCTTTTTTTGTCCCTATAAAAAGCACATCAGTTTCTGGATTTCTCTTTAATAATTCCTTTGCTAAACTGATACCAGGGTATACGTGCCCCCCTGTTCCGCCACCTGCAATAAGAACTTTCATTAAAACCTCAAACTTTTATTAACTTCTTTAGAAATATTTAATAATATCCCAATCCCAATAGAGTTAATGAGAAGTGATGAACCTCCCAGACTAATAAAAGGAAGGGGTAGTCCTTTTGTAGGCAAGAGCCCAATAACAACTCCTATATTGATAATGACCTGCAGACCTATCATCATAATAATTCCAAAAGCCAGATATCTCCCAAAAAAATCAGGACATCTTTTCGCCACAAGGATGCCTCTCCAAAATAAAATAAGGAACAAAACAATAATCGCCAGTGCCCCTATAAAACCTAGTTCTTCACCTATTACAGCAAAGATAAAATCTGTATGGGGTTCCGGGAGATAAAACAATTTCTGTCTGCTTTGGCCCAGACCCAATCCAAAAAAACCTCCCCTACCTAATGCTAAAAAAGATTGTACAATTTGAAATCCAGAATCTAGTGGATCCCCCCAGGGATCTAAAAAGGCCAGTATTCTTCTTTTTCTATAACTCACAGTAGAAACGGTTACATACAAAAATGGTAATATCATTAAAAAGGAATAAAAGAGATAAGAATAACGAATCCCTGCGATAATAAAGAGAAAGAATACTACAGCCGCTATCAGAACAGCTGTTCCTAAGTCAGGCTGAAACATAATTAAGACGAAGAAAATCCCTAAAATGAGAAGGTTGGGGAGGTATCCCATGCTAAAGCTATCGAGGTAATCTTTCTTTTTCACTAATGAGTAAGACATGTAGATTATAAGAACGAGTTTTGCCAATTCTGAAGGCTGGAATGAAAAATAGCCTAGATTCAACCATCGCTTAGCACCCCCTACCTCTCTACCAAAATGGGGAATTAAAACCAAAACTAATAAAACGATTGATACAATGAGAAGAGGATAAATAAATTTTCTTAAAAGATGATAATCAAAATTCATAAAAAAGAGCATAGAAAAGATGCCAAGTATTGCCCACAATATCTCTTTTTTGAGAAAAAAATAGGGATCATTAAAGTTTTCACTCGCAATAATTGTGCTCGAACTGTAAACCATTACTATGCCGACCTGTAATAGGATAATCGGTATAAAAAAGATGATTGGATCAAAAGATCCTACTCTTTCTCCCACGAATCCTCCTTACAATCTCTTTGAATTGGTTACCCCTCTCCTCAAAATCTCTAAACATATCAAAGCTTGCACAGGCAGGTGAGAGAAGTACAACATCTCCCGAGACAGCCATTTTAAAACTCTTTTTTACAGCATCCTGTAAATTCTCTACCAAATTGACCTCGCATTCTCCATTTAAGACCTCTTTTATCTTATCCTTTGCTTCTCCAAATATGATTACGCTTTTAACCTTTCCTTTGATATATCTTTTCAGTGGTCTATAATCACTTCCTTTATCCTTCCCTCCGGCAATTAATATGATTGGCTCAGAAAAGCTGTTTAATGATTTTATAACAGCTCCAACATTTGTCCCTTTTGAATCATTGATAAATTTCACCCCATCGATATCTCTAACAAACTCTAACCGATGAGGCAATCCAGAAAAAACTCTGATAGAACGCAACATTTCTTCTCTATTAAGATTAAGAATGAGTCCTGTAGCAAGAGAGGCCAAGACATTCTCTATATTTCTCCTGCCTAATTCTCCCAGATCTCCTAATTGTCCAATTTTCCTCTTCTTGTTATTATCATTCCAGAAGATCTCTTCTCTATCTATATATATCCCTCGCTCTGCCATTATCTTTTTGCTAAAAAAAACCACTTTTGACGGAACCTCTGATTTCAACCCCATTAATAAGGGATCATCATAATTTAATATTAGATAATCCGATTCTTCTTGATTCATATATAACCTTTTTTTTAATGCTATATATTCCCTATAATCTCTATGCCTATCCAGATGATCTGGGGATATATTTAAGATAATCCCAATGAAAGGTTTAAACTCGCTTATTCCCTCTAACTGAAATGTGCTGATCTCTGCCACGATAAAATCCTTGTCTTTGCTCTCCAGTATTTCTTCTGCCAGGGGATATCCAATATTTCCACCTAAAATAAATTTCTTTTTACATCTTTTTAGCATTCCCCCAATCAGGCTTGTTGTTGTACTTTTTCCATTGGTTCCTGTGATTGCAATAAAAGGCACAGGAGATAATAAAAAAACCAATTCGATCTCACTAATTATTCTTAATCCTTTTTCTCTTGCTTTCACTAAAGGGGGTATATCCATTCTTACACCAGGACTAACCACGATAAGATCCGCTTCCAAGAAAAATTTTTCAGTATGATGATTAAGATCAAGTGCTACATCACCTTTTAATTTAGATATATTCTCCTTTAATTGAAAAGGATCCTTAACATCTGAAACTGTCACCTTGCACCCTAGTTCTGTTAAAAGATTAGCTACGGCTACACCTGTTCTTGCCAGTCCTACCACTGTAATCCTCTTTCCTTTTATATTCAAAACCTCTTTGCCTTTTTAAATTATCTGAGTTTTAATGTGCTCAAACTCAACAAAGCCAACATGATTGCAATAATCCAAAATCTCACAATAACCTTTGGCTCAGCCCATCCTATTTCTTCAAAATGATGGTGAAGGGGGGCCATCCTGAATACCCGTTTTCCTGTCACCTTGAAATAGAGAACCTGCACAATAACAGAAAGGGTTTCAATAACAAATATTCCTCCCACTATGATTAAAACCAACTCATGCTTTGTTATTACCGCTACTGTCCCCAGAGCACCCCCTAAGGCTAATGAACCGACATTACCCATAAACATCTGTGCAGGATATGAGTTAAACCAAAGGAAACCTAAACTCGCTCCTATTATGGAGCCGCAAAATATGGATAGCTCCCCTGCTCCTTTTATATAAGTAATATTTAAGTACCCGGCAAATTTAACATGACCTGAAAGATATGATATAAGGACATAAGTAAGAGTAGCTATGATTATAGGTCCAATGGCAAGGCCATCTAAGCCATCGGTTAAATTGACTGCATTAGATGTTCCAACAATTACAAAAACAGCAAATAGAATATACCACCAACCCAGATCAGGATTAATCTTTTTAAAGAAAGGTATGAACAATTTTGAAGAAAACGAAGAGGTAGCTGGATCAAGATAGAGAAAAAGGGCAATCCCCAATCCCAGGAGAAATTGAACTAAGAATTTTTCCTTAACTCTTAGACCATTTTCTCTCCTTTTTATTACTTTTAAATAGTCATCCCAAAAACCTATAAGGCCAAAACCGATGATGGAAATCAAGACAAGCCATGCATATTTATTAAGCAAGTCAACCCAAAGAAGAGTTGAAATCACAAGGGAAACAATGATAAGCATTCCTCCCATCGTCGGCGTACCCTCTTTTGATAGATGGGATGGGGGACCATCACTCCTGATACTTTCCCCAATCTGATATTTCATGAGTTTTTTGATTACAAAAGGGCCTAATAAAAGACTAATCAAAAGGGCCGTTAAAATAGCATAAGAGGTTCTAAAGGTTATATATTTAAAGACATTTAAAAACGAGATTTTTGCATGTAGAGGATAAAGTAAATGGTATAGCATTAATAAGCCTCTCTTGTTTTCTTAAGTTTCTCAATGATCCTTTCCATTTTCATTCTTCGCGATCCCTTTACGAGAAGGATATCCCCGTTTCTTAAGTTCTTGTCTAATATATTGAAGGCCTCATCTGCATCTTTACAAAAAAATACATTTTGTTTTTCCATTCCGTTAAGCAAGGCCTCTTTTCCAATAAAGGATGCCATTTCGCCAACAACAATCAAAAAATCGATAGATCTTCCAGCAATCATTCTCCCTATCTCTTTGTGAGCATCCATTGAAGCATCGCCTAACTCTAGCATATCCCCAATAGCCAGAAACGAATGACCGCTTTTGCTAATATTTGAAAGAGTCTCTATGGCTCTTTTCACAGAAGAGGGATTCGCATTGTAGCTATCATTAATGATTCTAATATCATGATCCAGATGACATAACTCCATTCGCATGGGAAGCCCTTTAAAAGATTCCAAACCTTTTTTTATGTTTTCTATCTCTATACCACAGACCGATCCTACTGCAGCAGCAGATAGTGCATTATAGACATTATAATTTCCAATAAGGGGGAGATGAACCTTAATTTCTTTATCATTAATCATTAATAGAAAGGTGAGACCATCTGTACCTAAATCTCTAATGTTTTTTGCTCTTATATCTGAATAGGATTCTATGCCATAGGTCAACAATCTTCCTTTAACCCTTTTTTTCAAATCCATAATGAACGGATCATCAGAATTGAGAATGACTGTTCCTTCTTGATCAATAAAATCAACTAACTCTCCCTTTGCCTCTTTTACCCTTTCAAGAGAACCCAAAAACTGAAGATGGACACCGCTGATATTTGTCAAAACCCCTATACTCGGTTGAGCAATTTCACAGAGCCTCCTGATTTCTCCTAATCCACTCATTCCCATTTCCAAAACCGCAATATCATGAGAAGGCTCTAACCTTAAAAGGGTTAAAGGAACACCTATATGATTATTATAATTACCCTCATTCTTCAGCACAGAAAATTTAGTCTCTAAAATTGAGGCTATCATTTCTTTTGATGTGGTCTTTCCATTACTTCCTGTAACACCTATTAAAGAGACACGGTTTCTTTCCCTATGATATTGAGAAATCCTTTGCAATGCAGCCAAGGTATCCTTAACAAGAATAATACAAGGCTTATGATAAATTTTTTTATCAGAAAGATTCTCTCCATTACATAACTCTCTTTTTGATAGCATGGCTCCAAATGCCCCTTTACTCAAGGCCTCACAAACAAAATCATGCCCATCAAAATTGTTTCCCTTAAGGGCAACAAACAAATCTCCAGGGCTGAGACTTCTTGAATCAATAGAAATATTCTTAAAGCTATGATGCATATTACCTTGAATAACACTACCCCCTGTTATTTCTTTTATCTCTTCTAATGTGAAACTAACCATATTTCTGCTGTCTTTTTTTAAGCCTTAAAATCTTCCGTACAACCTCTCTATCATCAAATCTTTTCCTTTTATTGCCAATAATCTGATAAGACTCATGACCTTTACCAGCTATTAATACAAAATCCCCTGGACATGCCAACTTTAATGCTCTCGTAATAGCCTCTTCTCTATCCTTAATTTTTATATACTCTCCTTTTTTACCCTTCACACCATCAAATCCCTTTTCAATCTCCTCGATAATTTTCATAGGATCCTCAGTTCTGGGATTATCTGAAGTTATAATGATAAAATCAGAAAACCTTGCCGCCACCCTTCCCATAAGAGGCCGTTTTAATCTATCTCTATCACCCCCGCAGCCAAATACTAAAATCAATCTCTTTTTTGTTATATTCCTTGCTGATTGAAGGAGATTTTTCAGGGCATCTTCAGTGTGAGCAAAATCTACTGCAACCATAAAATCTTGACCTTCCTCAATCTTTTCAAATCTTCCAGGAATGACTCTAACCTTCTCAATCCCTTTTTTAATCATCTTTAAATCCATTTCATGACAAATACCTGTTCCTATCGCAGCTAAGATATTATATACATTGTGCTGTCCAAGTAGAGGGGATTTAATTTTTATGCGACCTTGAGCTGTTTTTGCTGTAAATGATATTCCTTTCCGGAAACAATATATATCTTCTGCAATCACATCAGAACGTTTATTTACACTATAAGTCATTACTCTCCCGGGAAAGTTTTCTAAAAGTCTTTTTGAATAGGGATCGTCTATATTGATGATTCCGATTTTAATGGGATATTCTCTAAAAAGTTTTGCTTTTGCCTCAAAATAGATGTCTTGGTTCTTATGAAAATCAAGGTGGTCTTGCCCCAAATTAGTAAAAATTGCTGTGTGGAACTCACACCCCACTAATCTCTGTAATTCTAAGGAGTGTGAGGAGGCTTCTAAGATGCAGTAGTCGACATCATTATCAACCATATCTCTTAATAAATACTGAAGATCAAGAGATTCTGGTGTAGTTTGAGGCGCTGGTAAGATGCAGTTATTATAACGATAAGATATTGTTCCTATAACCCCAACCTTGAAGCCATCATTTCTTAAAATAGAATCAATAAGATATGAAACTGTGGTTTTCCCGTTTGTACCTGTAACCCCAATTAATCTCAATCTTTTCGAAGGATAATCATAAAATTTAGAAGCCGCTAATGCCAGAGCCTTTCTAGAATCAGACACAAGAATATCTGTAATGTTTTTCTTTTTTTTGCTTATCTCTTCATCAGGTATATCCTTGTCCCTTATTATAGCAATTGCACCATTTGAAATCGCTTCTTTTATATAATCATGACCATCTCTTTTAAATCCGCTGATAGCTATAAAGACTGAATCGGGTTTCACTTGATTAGAATGATAATATATACCCTTTATCATTCTATTTGTTTTTCCATGAATATTTATAACATTAAGAGATTTTAATAATTCCATAATATTAATCATAAAATAATTAAGTAGATTCTTTATCTTTTTCTAACTGGTAAACAACTTTTTCTTTTCCAAGATTTAAATAGGTTGTAAGGATTGTCATAATCTTATTTGAAATATTAGAAAAAAATCCATTTTCTAAAGAACTTTCTATCTCATTCTTATCCTTTTTAATCCTATTATCATATTTTACATAGAGCATATTTTCATTTTGAGGAATCATTAAATATCTTAATACTTGTTGAGCTACCCTACTGAAGACGGGAGCTGCTACCTTACCTCCCCAAAAGATATCTTTTGGTTCATCAATAATTACCAGAACTACAATTTTAGGCTCCTCAGCTGGAACAAACCCCACAAAAGACGCCAAGTATTTATCTTTAGAATAGGCTTTTTGTATAGGATCAAACTTTTGCGCTGTTCCTGTTTTTCCAGCAACGCTAAATCCTTTTACTGCGGCTAAATTACCCGTTCCGTTATTAACAGCACCTTTTAAGATTTTACTCATTATTTTACTTGTTCGATAAGATATCACCCTTCTTATCTCTTTTCGCTGAGTCTCTTTTATAATCTTATTTTTATAAGACACCGCTTTTAAAATTCTTGGTTTAACTAAAACGCCCCCATTAGCAATTAGAGATACAGCATTGATTAATTGTATAGGGGTTATAAGGATTTCCTGGCCGATGGAAATTGCTCCAATAGATACATTAGACCAATCTTTTGGAGCTCTAATAAGCCCTGGAATTTCTCCTGGAAGACCAATGCCTGTTTTATCTCCAAAACCAAATTTTCTGATGTAATCATAAAAACTTACTTTTCCCAGTCTCTGGCTTGTTTTTATTGCCCCTATATTGCTAGATTTCTGAATGATCTCCTCAAAGCGCAACCATCCATATTCCTGATGATCACGAATTGTTAATCCTCCTAGCTCTATCTTTCCATTTTCACAAAAAATCAGTTCTTCTGAATTAACTTTATTTTCCTCTAATGCTGCAGCTGCAGCTATGATTTTAAAAGTAGAACCTGGCTCATAACCAGTTGTTATTGCTCTATTTCGCCATATAAACTGGTCGTATTTCACAAAGATATTTGGATTAAAACCCGGGGTCTCCGACAATGCCAAAATTTCTCCTGAATAAGGATCCATGATAATAATGATACCCCTTTTGGCATCGGTCTCTATCACCTGCCTCTTCAGCTCTTTTTCTGCTATATATTGAATAACCTCATCAATGGTTAATATCAAATCATAACCTATCAAAGGATATCTTGAATCAATATCCTTAAGATATAGATTTCTTCCTAAAGCATCCCTTTCAATAAGAACCTGCCTCGATTCTCCTCTTAAGCTATCATCATGTAAATATTCTAATCCTTCTAATCCTTTATTATCAGTCCCTACAAAACCTATTACATGACCTGCTAGACCACGTTTAGGATAAAATCTTTTATACTCTTTTATAAAGCCAGCACCTTTTATATTAAATTCCTTAATTTTCTTAGCTTTCTCAGGTTCTATTTTTCTCTTGACCCAAACAAAATTTTTCTTTTCTTTCAAGCTCTTCAGAATCTCACTTTTTTTAATATTAATCACCTTTGATAACTTCTGAATTGTCTCTTTAGGATTATCTATTTCTTTAGGATTTAAATAAATAGAATCTAACTCGATACTTACTGCTAATTCTTTCATATTACGATCATATATAGTCCCCCTTTTAGGCTCCAATAAAAGAAATCTTTGATACTGATCTTTAGCCTTTGAGAAAAATTCATCATGCTTAAGAACCTGAATATAATATAATTTAACAGCTAATGTTAAAAAACATACAGTTATCAATAGAGAAAAAAATATAATTCGCTTATTCAATTTATCCTCAATATGTTTCAACATTTCAATCTTTATCCTTTAAAAACAAAATCTGTTCTTTCTTTGGGAAGATAAAACCCAGATCCTCAACTGCTAATCTTTCGATTCTATCAAGGGATTTTATACTCGCGATTTCTAATCTTAATATTCTATTTTCTTGGAATAGCTTTTCATGTTTGGCTATTAACTCTTGATACTCATAACTAATTTCTATCATCTGATGATGGGGCCACATATAAAAAAGTGCTCCTACGATAAAAATCAAGATATAAAAAGAAAATAAAGCAGCCTTTCTAAAGTTAATGAGATTTTTTTCTTTACTTAAATTTGGTTTCACGATTTTTCCCCTGTTAGCCCTATGCAATTTTTTCAGCCACCCTTAATTTTGCACCTCTTGATCTTGGATTAATCTCTATTTCCTTGAGGGAAGGAACAAGGGGTTTCTTTGTCAAAATCTCAATCACCTTCTTCTTTCCGCAGATACACTTCGGTATTCTCGGAGAACATGTACATCCTTTTTTATATGAATTAAAAATATTTTTTACGATTCTATCCTCTAATGAATGGAAAGATACTACACATAATCTTCCTTTAATTTTAAGAAGTTCTATTGCATCTTTTAGCGCAACTTTTAGAACATCTAATTCTTTATTAACATCTATTCTTAAAGCCTGAAAGGTTTTTGTGGCAGGATGAATGCGTTGTGATTGGTAGGAAAGGGGAATGGCTGATTTAACGATCTCAGCCAATTCTTTTGTTGTTCTGATTTCTCTTTTTTCTCTGATATCAACTATCCTCCTTGCAATCCTTTGTGACCATCTTTCTTCTCCATAAAGCCTCAGTATTTCAATGAGTTCTTTTAAAGAAATATTATTAATTAATGAAAAGGCCGTAATTTCTTGATCAGTGTCCATTCTCATGTCTAATGGACCATTGTATTTGAAGCTAAAACCTCTTTCGGGTATTCCTAATTGCCGTGATGAGATGCCTAAATCAAAAAGAATTCCATCTGCCTTCTTGATATTCAGCAAAGAGATGATATTCTTAATGTTTTTAAAATCATCTCTTATTATGTGAAATCTTCCCTGAAAAACTCTTAATCGCTTTATAGCTATTTTTATTAAGTCTTTATCTTTATCAATGCCTATGAGTATACCTGAAGGGGTGCTCTTTTTTAAAATTTCAAAAGCATGACCTCCTTCTCCCAAAGTACAATCTATAAAAATCTTTCTTGGACCGCATAAAAGATAATCTAATATCTCATTTAATAAAACTGGGATATGATAATATTTCATTTAACTTTATAATAAAAAAGTTTTTCATAATTAAATAACTTCCTTTACATTCTCATACCTATCAATTGAGTTATTGAGATCAATTATTTTGATTTCTTTTAAATAGTTTATTAATTTAGGATTTGAAATGTTTTTTAATTTTTGTAATACCTTTCGTATCCTTACAGATTCCTTCTGGATGAGATCAAGTCTTTGAACAGTCTTTTTATCTAGCTTTTCCTCATTGAATATATGGGTTAAATTCAACAGTATGACTGAAATAGGCTTCTCCAATCTTTGATTTATCATGTTTGTCATCTCATTTAAAATGATTGGGAATTCATTTTTAAACTTTTCTCTTATCATTGTAAAAAATACTTTAACTTTTTTAAAATTAAAAACCTAACTCGGACAAACCCTCAGCTATATCTTCAAATTTCTCCTTAGATTCTTCAAAAAAAGAATCCCACATATTTTTGCTCCAGATCTCCATCTTATTAAGTATGCCTATAATCACAGCTTCGGCATCTAAAGAGATCGATTCTCTTAGATAAGAAGGAATTAAAATTCTTCCTTGTTTGTCTGTGCTGCATTCTGCAGCACCTGAATAGAGAAGTCTCATAAATGTTCTCACATCTTTTTTCATTGTAGGTAGAGACTTTGTCTTTTCTTCAAGGATCAGCCATTCTTCTGTTGGGTATGCTACAATACAATTATCAAAATTTATTAATATTAAACGATTACTATATTTTGAGTTCAATATCTCTCTAAATTTTGCAGGAATATTAAGCCTTCCTTTTTTGTCTAAATTTACATAATATGTACCGATAAACATAGTTTTTTACCCACTTTAACCCACTTTTACCCACATATAATGAAAATATATAGAATAGACGACTCTTTGTCAAGTAAATAAATCTTTATTTTTCTTTTTTTAAGGCTTAAAACTAAGAAATTGAAAGCTTTTAATGAGGATTAGAAAGGAATGAATAAGATAAGAATTAATTGGAAAAGAAATTAGAAAAATATACCAAAGTAGATCATAAGCCGGGTTCTGTACCTAAAAAATTAGGTGATGATCATTTATCTGGGACACAGGTTACCCTTTGCCTCTAGCGACCTAACCCGAAAGCATCGGACGAGCAATCCTTATTTAGAAATAAGCAACTTCGTGAATAACCACAAAGTAAAATAGCTTATATCTAAAGTGCTTCCCTATTTGGTCTTGCTCCGGATGGGGTTTGTCAGCTCTCGATGTCACCATCGAGACTGGTAAGCTCTTACCTTACCTTTTCACCTTTGCCCTTTTAAAGATTTTTTAAAAGGGTAGTCTCTTTTCTGTGACACTTTCCTTAGGGTTACCCCTACTGGACGTTATCCAGCATCCTGCTCTGCGGAGCCCGGACTTTCCTCTAGTTTCAAAAAATTTTGAAACCAGCGATCATCTGATCTACTTTGGTATTTAAATTATAGTTATCTTATTAATTATATTTTTTGTTCTCCTCCATGGTTTGCTTTTAAATAAAATTTAATCCTCCCAATATAATATCCTGCTACAGTGGGAACAATGAATTATCTTGCTGTTATTTTTAATATCGTTAAATTTCTGCGGTGGCATGCTCACATGACAGCCTTGACATACATAATCCTTAACATTTATTACTGCTAATCCATGACGAATCTCTTTTATTTTAATGTACTCTCTAAGTACTTTTTTATCAATAAGTTCTTCAATTTCTTCTCTTTTCTTATTCTCTATACCTAATAACTGTTGAAGCCTCTCAACTTCTTCTTCTTTTTCCTTTTTCTCGATTTGAAATCTCTTCTCTTCTAATTCCAACCTTTCTAAATTCTTTTTGTTCTCTTCAGTTTTCTCTTCAACTAATTCCATAACCATTAGAATCTCATCCTCTATGCTGCTAATCTTCTTCTCAATCTCCTGTATTTCCGATAGTATTGCTGAATACTCCTTGTTTGTTTTAACCTCCATGAGTTTTATCTTGGTTTTATTAAGATTATCTCTCTTAATCTCTTCTTCTCTTTCTCCATTTCTTCTTTTTTTTTGTAAATCTTCTATCTCTTGATTAATCTCGCTGACCCTCTTCTCAAACTTCTGATATTCAGAGCGCAAACCCTCTATCTCTTCAGGTATTTTGGATTTAACTTCCTTAAAATCAGAAACCTTTAAATCGACTTTTTGTAAATTTATTAATAATTCTAAATCTCTATTCAATTTAGGTATCCAATGTATTGATTGTTTGTGAAATATTATTCCAAAAAATAAAAAAGTGCATCTTTTATCGATGCACCTTGTCTCCCTTACAAAAAACTATCTCTATTAAAATTCTAAACATCAAACAATTTTTAATCCTTTTGGTGGGCCCACCTGGGCTCGAACCAGGGACCTACCGGTTATGAGCCGGTGGCTCTTCCAACTGAGCTATGGGCCCTCGATAGATTCAAAACTACACCATGCCTCTAAAGATTGTCAAGTTCAAATTTTTATTCTAACCCTTCTACGAAGCTTTTAAGTCTTTTACTCCTGCTTGGATGACGAAGCTTTCTTAGGGCCTTGGCCTCAATCTGCCTAATTCTTTCCCTTGTAACATCAAAATCTTGACCAACCTCTTCTAATGTATGATCCGTATCATTTCCTATCCCAAAACGCTTTCTTAAAACCATTTCTTCTCTCGGTGTCAATGTCTGTAAAACTCTTACCATCTGCTCTTTTAAATTCAACTTAACCACAGCATCGGAAGGAGCAACAAGTTTTTTATCTTCAATAAAATCTCCCAAATGACTGTCTTCTTCCTCGCCTATTGGCGTTTCTAAAGATATCGGCTCTTTAGCAATCTTTAGAATCTTTCTAACCTTTTCAATAGGCAATTCCATTCTTTCAGCAATCTCTTCAGGTATAGGCTCTCTTCCTATTTCCTGAACTAGATGTCTCGAAGTTTTTATCAATTTATTTATTGTCTCAATCATATGAACAGGTATACGTATCGTCCTCGCTTGATCAGCAATAGCCCGAGTAATAGCCTGTCGAATCCACCAAGTTGCATAGGTACTGAATTTATATCCTCTCTGGTATTCAAATTTGTCCACCGCTTTCATCAAACCTATATTTCCTTCTTGAATAAGATCAAGAAATTGAAGACCTCTATTCGTATATTTTTTTGCTATACTTACCACTAATCTCAGATTAGCTCGTGCCAGTTCTTTTTTTGCCTCTTTACCTTTTGACCTTCCTCTTTGAATTTTGTTTAGAGTTTCCTGAAGATTCTCATAAGACATATCTGTCTCTAACTCTATCCTTTTAATCTTCCTTTTAACGTTCCTTATACCCTTCTCAAACTCCAATAATTTATCAAGAGAAAACTTTGACTGTTTTTTTAATGCCTCATTTTTTCTAGAGTTATTTCTCAACAATCTTATGTTGCTTCTAAGCTCATCAATATTCATTCCCATCTTTTCCAAAGGAATATCTATCTCTCTTTGGAAAATACCTATCTTATTGACTAAGACTTTGATTTTTTGAGCTAGTCTATCGATCTGATCTGAATTGAGATTAATTTCTTTTATTAACTCTACTATTTTAGATCTAGTTTTCTCCATCTCTTGGTTAAATCTATTAATATTTCTAGCTTTCTTTTTCTTCAGTTTTTCCTTAATCTTATATAATTTTTTATCATATCCCTTTATCCTGTTAATTAATTTTAAGACCCGCTTATATTCATTTTCATCATCCTCATTAATTTCTTCTTCAAAAACACCACTATCAGTGACTTGAGTTATTCCTATTTTCCGCTGTTTTAATCTCTCCTCTAGAAAAATAACTTCACTAACCGCTATAGGTGTATTAATAACTGCATTTATTTCCTCATTTCTTCCCTCTTCAATCTTCTTTGCTATTTCAATCTCCCCTTCTCTGGTCAAAAGAGGTACTGTACCAATTTCTCTTAAATACATTCTTACGGGATCATCAGTCTTACCCGCAATACTATCTGTTAAATCGATTGCTTTTTCTTTTTCTAACTTTTCTCTCACATAGGTCTTTATCACTGATACTTTCTGGCTCTTTTGATCTGAATCAACTATTTCTATATCCATTTCTCCAAAAAGAATCATCATATCATCAATCTGATCAGGGGAAACAATGTTAGAAGAGAGACCATCATTAACTTCATCATAAGTAAGGAAACCTTTTTCTTTTCCTAAAGAAATGAGTTTTTTTATCGCTTTCTTTTCTAATTTTTTTGCCATAATTTGTTTTTCCTCCCCATGTCTTGGCAAATTTTTTTAAATAACAAAATTTATTTAGAACTATTTTTATATATTATCATTAATCTACGCTGCAATTCGTTTATCTCTTTAATCTCTCCTTTTTGTTCTGCTTCTTTCATTTTAGTATTGATTTTTTTTATCTGTGCCTTTTTATTCTTTTTCATAAATTTTTTTATACAGTCATCTAGTGCCTGATCCCATATTTTCTCTTTACCATTACCATAAAGCAGCTCTCCTTCTAAAGCCATCTTTCTAGCTAAACCAGATAATTCTACAGGTAATTGATCAATGATATTATTTACAGTCAGCTTTTTGTTTTCATCATAAATCTTGTATACTGAAAAAATAATCTTTGATAGTTTTTCATCTCCGATTTCAGAAGGAGAAATGATTTCTCGTATCTTGTCTAATTTTTTATATAAATATGTAGTATTAGCTAGAAAAAGCCTTACAATTTCAGCCTCAAGTGTAGGCATCCTCTCTTTTTCTTTAGAATTTAGGGATATTCTCTTATGAATAGAATTTCCTTTTTGAAACTCATTCATCAACTCCTTGCTGGAAAGATTCATCCTATCAGCTAATAAAGAAATATAGTGATTTTGTTCAATACTACTTTTCAATCTTGAGATAGTAGGCATTAGTTTATCAATACAATCTATCTTTTCTTCGATTTTATTAAGATCCTTATCCTTTAAGGTTATGTTAATGATATATTCTACTAAGGGAAGAGCGCTTTTAATCCTTTTTGAAAATAGACTCTTGCTCTCTTTTCTAATATAACTATCGAGGTCATATCCAGCAGGCAAAGAAACGACATATATTCTTAATCTGTCTCCAGTAAATAACTCTTCAACTCTCTTTACCGCTGATTCCCCTGCCTTATCAGAATCGAAAACCAGATATAAATTTTTAGTATACCTCTTTAATTTATATACATGATCCTTTGTAATAGAAGTACCTAAGGTAGCAACCACATTTTTTATACCATTCTGATGGGCAGTTATAACATCAAAATAACCCTCTGTAATTAAGACAGCATCCTCACTTTTAATGCTATCTTTTGACAAATTCAAGCCGAATAGGTTCTTACCTTTTTGAAATACAATACTTTCTGGAGAGTTAATATATTTCGCAGAATCTGAGTTGTCAAGTGATCTACCACCAAATCCTATAATATTGCCTCTCATATTAAAAATAGGAAAAATAATTCTACCCCTGAATCGATCATAATATCCTTCTTTATGAGACCTTTTGATTATCAGGCCAGTTTTTTCCAATAAAGTTTCAGAAATGCCATTGGTTTTAGAATATTTCAGGAGATGGTCCCAAGAGGGAATAGAATAACCCAATTGGAATTCGTTTATAGATATCTCATTAATACCTCTCTTTTTTAAATATAATCTGGCTTTTTCTGCAATATGGAACTCCTTAAGAAGTTTGTGAAAGTATCTCGAAGCTAAATTATTTATCTGAAAAAGCTTATCTTTATCCTCTGAAACTTCGAAAGATGTTTTTCTAATTATCTTTTTATCTGGTATATCTACCCCAATCTTAGAGGCCAAAAATTTTACTGATTCTGGAAAAGAAAAATCCTCGTACAGCATTAAAAATTGAAACACATTTCCTCCCCTTCCGCACCCAAAACAGTGAAATATTTGTTTCTCAGGGCTCACAATAAAAGAGGGGGTCTTTTCAGAATGAAAAGGACACAAACCCTTATAGTTTCTTCCCGTCTTTTTTAATGAGACAAATCCGGATATTGTCTCAACAATATCACTTCTTTCTCTTATCTCTTCAATAATCTCTTCGCTTACATACGCATCCAAAATATAATCCTTTAATAATTAATTACTTATCTCAACAATCGTGGCTCCCCATCCCCCCTCATTCATTCCAGAGGAATAAAAGTTTTTTACATGGGGATGTTCCTGAAGCATCGCAGTGATAGCCCTCTTTAATCTACCTGTTCCCTTTCCATGAATGATCCTCACTTTGTTCAAACCGCTTATCTTGGCATTATCCAGATACTTATCCACCTTAGGAAGAGCTTCATCAATCCTGTTTCCTATAACATTCAGTTCCACAGAAAAATCTTTGAGAAAGTCTTTTTTCATAAAAATACCAGAACTCATGGCAACCCTTGATTGATCATCACCTGCCTTTGAAGAATGTCCTAAATCCTCTAGAGGAACCTGAATCTTTTTGAAATCGACCTCTACTTCTACTATAGATGGGGATTTATAACTCTTGATTACCCCCTCACACCCCAAGCTGTTGATCCTCACTATCTCCCCTATTTTGGGTTCTAAGGGGCTTCTTTTCTCCTCATAAGGCGTTTTTTGAAGATCATCAATTCTGGATTTCCATAGAGCAAAATCTTTTTGGGGGAATTTTATAATACCCTTTTTAGAATTCTTTCTTAAATCATTAACAATGTTTTCTAACTCTCTTTTTGCCTCTTTCAAGAATTTATTGGCCTCTTTGCTAAAAAGAGATTTCTCTCTTTTTAACTCCTCAATTAATAATAGCTGTTCACTCTTCTTTTCTTGGATTTCGTATTTTTCAGTAAAAATCTCCTTTTTGAGCTCTTCAATATCCCTTATCTGAGTCTCCAGTCGATCAATAAGCCGATCAACCTCATCCTTTTCCTGTTTAATTTCTCCAATAGCCCTCGAAATCAATCCCTGAGGAAGGCCTAAATTCTTTGCAATATCAAAAGCACTGCTTTTTCCAGAATATCCATAGATTAGTCTGTATTTCGGTTGGAGGGTTTTTGAATCAAATTCTACGGATGCGTTTTCAACATCTTTGTAAGAATGAGCAAAAACCTTTAGAGAATTATGATGGGTTGTGGCCAAGGTCTTAATCCCTCTTTCCCTCAAATTATCTAGAATAGCAATCCCTAACGCAGCCCCCTCAGAAGGGTCTGTTCCTGCTCCCAACTCATCCAAAAGAACAAGAGATGAGGAATCAGATTCTTTAATAATCTTTATAATCTGTTTTGTATGAGAAGAAAACGTGCTGAGATTCTGTTGGATACTCTGTTCATCACCAATATCAGCAAATATCTTTTTGAATATGGATATCTCGCTTCCATCCTTCACGGGAATATGCATTCCTGATTGTACCATCATACACAAGAGCCCAAGTGTCTTTAATGAAACGGTTTTCCCGCCAGTATTTGGACCGGTTATCACAAGAATATTAAAATCTTTACCTAAGTTTATATCTATGGGAACCGTATTTTTTTTTGAGTTCCTTCTCTCCCATTCTAAAAAAGGATTTCTCGCCTGAATAAGTTTAATTTTCCCGTGAGCATTGATTACTGGTTCCACACTGTTAAATTCTATACTATATTTAGCCTTTGCCGTGATAAGATCAATTTCAGCTAAGATATCAATATTTTTCTCAATCTCGTTAAATCTTTCTCTGATTTCTTCTGTTAACCCTTTTAAAATCCTAAATTTTTCTTTCTGTTCTTCTGCTCCTAAATTGATAATTTCATTATTGAGATCAACGATTTCAAGAGGCTCAACAAAAACGGTTGCTTTACTTGTTGATATCCCGTGAACAATCCCCTTGACAGATCGATTAAAATTGGACTTTAGAGGAAGAACATACCGATCGTCCCTCACCGTAATGATCGGCTCTTGAACAACAGAAGCTCTCTTGTCCATCAGAACATTGAGTTTATCTCTTATCTCTTCCCTTTTCCTCTTTATATGTCTTCTTATCTTCTTCAATTCAGGACTCGCATCATCTACAATCTCGCCCTGTTTATCAATCGTCTTATCAATCCTTCTGCTCAAAGAAGGAGAAGTGAATATCTCTTTGATTTTAATTTCGATATAAGGATAAGAATTCTCTAACTGTGTAAAAAATTCTTTAATTTTTCTTGAGACGGAAAGGATATCTGCTATATCCAAGACTTGTGGGGCATCTAAAACAGCATTCTTTTTCCTGAGAATTTTAAAGATATTTCCAGGTTCTTTGAGGTTCTTAATGGGTATTTCTCCAACAGTTAAGAGAATATCCTTTATCTCTGATGTCTCTTTCAATCCTTTTTTTGTTGAGTCCCCAGAAACCTCAGGATGAAGATTTTCTATCTTAGACAGGCCTATCTCTGATTCCAAATAGGTTTTGAAAATATCCTTTATTCTCTGAAATTCCAAAACTTTCAGGGTATGATGATCCAGTGTAACTTTCATTTACAAAAAAACCTTCCTGAATAAGAGAAATCAATCTAGGGAAAGCTTATAGGGATTATGGAGTCTAAAATGTAATTTTGGTTATTGAACAATTTAAAAAGTTTATCTTTAGGGAAAAAAATAACTCTTGAATACGTAAGATTCAAAAGTTTTTTACTATAAATATAGACAAAATATAAGCTCCCTCGCGGGATATATGAGATTAAGGATCTAACTCAAGGCCTCCTTCACGATGCGATTCACTGTTGAACCCTCCGCCTTCCCTTTCAACTCGGCCATCAAAAGCTTCATCACCTTTCCCATATCTTTCATAGAGGAGGCTTCAGTTTGTTTGATAACTTCGTCTGCCTTTTTTCTTATATCCTCTTCCGACATCTGTTCTGGCAGATAGGAGAGGACGATATCCAATTCTGCTTTTTCCTTCTCATAGAGATCCTCTCTTCCCCCACTCTCATAAGCCTTTATAGACTCTCTCCTCTGTTTAGACAAAGAAACAAGAATATCTATTATGTCAAGATCAGTAAGTTCATCACTTTTTTCCTTTTCAGCATTGATAATGGCTGTTCTTATCATACGAATCGTAGATAGTTTAATCTTCTCACCATTCTTCATGGCATCTTTCATATCAGCAAACAGTTTCTCTTTTAAATCCATCTTAATCTTCCTTAACTCTCCTTCTTATCTCATACCTCTAGAAGATTTTTTTCTTGCAGCTATTAATTTCTTTTTTCGTCTAACACTGGGCTTTTCGTAATGTTCTCTCTTTCTCACCTCTGATAAAATCCCAGACTTTTCACACTGTTTTTTAAACCTCTTCAGGGCATTCTCAAAAGGCTCGTCTTCTCTGATCTTTATACCAGGCATTCACATATCCCCTCCTTCCACTTGATTTATAAAGGGTGTTCGTCTCAATTTTTATTTAAATTCAAACAAATAATCTTCTAAGTTATAAATATAATTAAATTATCAATATAATATCTACTTCAGATTTTGTCAACACCCTAAAATTTTAAATATTTTTATCTTTTTCTTTCTTATTATCGTCGATTTTTCTAAAAAAACATGTCCGATGTCCTGTATGACATGCTTCTCCTTCTTGAATGACCTTTATTAATAATGAATCTTTATCACAATCATAATAAATTTCTCGTACTTTTTGAACATTGCCTGAAGTCTCTCCCTTTTTCCAAAGGGTTTTTCTTGAACGACTCCAAAAATGAGTAAATCCTGTCTCTAATGTTTTTCTTAAAGACTCTCTATTCATATAGGCCATCATCAATACCTGATTATTCTCAATATCTTGTATAATAGTTGGCATAAGACCCTTTTCATTAAAAGCTAATTCATTGATTATTTTCATTTGATTTTCCTTCAAATATTATAATCTTATAACTATTCCTCTCTCTTGAAGATATCTTTTTGCCTCTCTTATTGAATACTCTTGATAATGAAAGATTGAAGCAGCTAATACAGCATCAGCCCCTCCTTTTGCCAAACCTTCATAAAGATGTTCTAAGGTTCCTACGCCTCCTGAAGCAATAACAGGTATGCCCAACAAGTCTGATACTTTTTTGGTCAACTCTAAATCATAACCATCTTTCGTGCCATCTCTGTCCATACTCGTTAAAAGAATTTCTCCCGCTCCTAACTCTTCTGACTGTTGTGCCCATTCTATTGCATCTAAACCGGTTGGCGTCCTACCCCCATGAATATAAACTTCCCAAGTATTTCCATTTTTCCTCTTAGCATCTATTGCAACAACAATGCATTGACTTCCAAACCTTTCGGATGATTCTTTTATAAAAAGAGGCTCCTTTACTGCTGTGGTATTTATAGAAACCTTATCAGCTCCGGCTTTTAACAATTTCCTTATATCTTCTATGTTTCTTACACCACCTCCAACAGTTAAAGGCATAAAAACCCTTTCAGCAGTCTCCTTTACCACCTCTAATATAATATCCCTGTTTTCATAGGAAGCGGTTATATCTAAGAATACGATCTCATCTGCACCCTCTTTGTCATATATCTCGGCATTCTCAACAGGATTTCCAGCATCCTTTAAATTGATAAAATTAATCCCTTTAACTACCCTACCGTTTTTAACATCCAGACATGGTATGATCCTTTTAGCAAGCATTGATATTCCTCTTTCTTTTTACCAGTCTTAGTGCCTCTTTAAAATCTATGGACTTTTCATAGAGGGCCTTTCCTATAATCATTCCTTCAATATTACCCTCTTTTAAATTCGAAATATCTTCAATATCCTTTAAGCTAGAAATTCCTCCTGATACAATCAGAGGTATCTTTATAGAAGGGGCCAACTCCTTTACTCCTTGAATATTCGGACCAGTCATCATTCCATCCCTCTTGATATCTGTATAAATAATAGCCCTTAGCCCCAAACCTTCAAATTCCTTCGCTAAATCTCTGGCCCTTTTTCTAACAACCTGAGTCCATCCCTTAACAGCGACATATCCATCCTTAGCATCTAACCCTAGAATGATTCTATCCGGAGAAATTCTACATGCCTCCTTTACCATACCATGATCTTCAAGAGCTGCGGTGCCTAGAATAACTCTATTTACACCAACAGAAAAATATTCCTCTATAGATTTAAGGGTCCTTATCCCCCCTCCTAATTCCACCGGGATCTTTATTGAAGAAACAATCTGCTTTATAATATCAAAATTTACTGGTTTCCCTTCAAAGGCGCCATCGAGGTCCACTAAGTGAAGCAACTCAGCTCCCATATCAACCCATTTTTGAGCCATCAAACAGGGGTCATCAGAATATATGGTTTCTCTATCTCTCTCTCCCTGAATGAGGCGCACACATTTTCCAGCTTTTATGTCTATCGCAGGTATGATAAGCATATTATATCAATTCACCAAAATTCCTCAGGATATTTAAACCAGTGGTCTGACTCTTTTCTGGATGGAATTGAGTGGCAAAGATATTATCCTTGTAAACACTTGATGTGAATTCAATTCCATATTTTGTTGTCGTAGCAATAATGTCTTTATCTTCAGGTATCGGATGATAGGAATGAACAAAATATACAAAGGAGTTATCTGGCAGCCCCTTAAAAAAAGGGGAATTCTTTTTAAATTTAATATTATTCCATCCCATATGAGGAATCTTTAGCCTTGCTCCATTTACTGTTTGAGGAAAGCGAACAACCTTTCCCTTTAAAATATCTAATCCAAGGCTTTTCCCGAACTCTTCACACTCAGAAAAAAGAAGCTGCATCCCAACACAGATTCCCAGAAAGGGCTTTCCCTTTTTTATTGAACTTAAAACCACATCCACAAGTCGATAGCTCTGAAGATTATTCATACAGGCTCCAAAAGCACCTACACCAGGTAATACAAGGGCAGATGCCTTTTTTATGATATCAGGATTACTGGTAATAACCGCATCTTGCCCAACCCTCTCAAGGCCTTTTTGAACACTTCTTAAATTTCCCATTCCATAATCTACAACAGCAATCATATCAACTTCACTTTTTTGAAAAATCTTGTTTTATAATTTCCCCTTTGTGGAAAGTACCCCTTTAATCCTTTGATCAATAGCTGTAGCCTGATCCAAAGCCTGCCCAAAGGCCTTGAATACAGCCTCTAAAATATGATGGGTGTTATCACCATAAATCTTATTTATATGGAGATCGATGCCACAATTCCCAGCAAATGACCTAAAGAATTCCTCTGCCAGTTCAGTGTCAAACTCCCCCACCTTTTCTTTCTTCATCTTGACATTATAAACAAAGTTAGATCTTCCGCTTAAATCTAATGTTACAGAAGCAAGAGACTCAATCATTGGTACAGTAGCATCTCCATATCTTTTTATGCCCTTTTTCTTATCTAATGCCTTCTCAAGGGCCTGCCCCAGACATATACCGATATCCTCTACCGTGTGGTGGTAATCAACATCAGTATCTCCTCTGGCCTTGAGTTCAATATCAAAGAATCCATGTTTTGCCACTAACGATATCATATGGTCCATAAAAGGAATACCAGAAGAGATCTCATGCTTCCCATTCCCATCTATTTTTAATTTAACTTCAATGTCAGTTTCTAAAGTGGATCTTTTTATTTTAGCCTCTCTATTCATTTTTTCCCCTCATGTTTAAGTTATGTTTTTAAACTCCTCTTTAGAACTTTAAGAAACTCACTGTTTTCTCTTTCTTGACCAATAGTTACTCTCAAGCAGTTTTCTAATAGTTCTATGTTATTTAAATTTTTTATCAGTATTCCATGCTCTAAGAGACTCCGCCAGATGTAATTAGCATTTCTTTTTTCTTTAAATAAAATAAAATTAGAATCTGTTGGATAAGGAATAATCCCTTCCAAATTCTCCATGCTAACAAATAATTTTTCTCTTTCCTTAAGAATAAGTTGAATCTGAGAATTGATGATCTCTTTGTGTCTCAATACAAACCCAGAGATTGCTTGAGAGATTATATTTACATTATATGGAAGTTTCACTTTTATCAACTGTTCTACCAGTTCTCTACTAGCAATCATAATACCCACCCTTAAACCTGCCAGCCCAATCTTCGATAGACTCCTAAGAATGATAAGATTTTTGAAATCTTTTAAATAGCGAATAAAGGTCTTTTGCGAAAAATCATAATATGCTTCATCCAAAACTACAATCCCATCAGATAAGTCTATAACCTCTAACACTTTATCAATAGAAAAGCAGTTACCTGTAGGATTATTTGGGAAACTTAAAAAAGTTGTTCTCGGATGTTCTTCTTTAAGATATTTTTTAATCGTATCCAAATCTAAATCCCACTTATCGTTTAATGGAACCTTAACCGGAATTTTACCTAAAGCCAGAGATAAAATCTCATACATGGCAAAGGTAGGAACCGGAAACAACACCTTTGCTTTAGATTCTCCAAAAGCTATCATAATAGATTGTATCAATTCGTCAGATCCATTGCCTATAATCAGTTGATCCATTTCTATTTCAAGATCTTTACTGATAATCTCTTTCAACTTTACAGCATGGGGATCAGGATATCTATTAAAGGCGATGCCTTTTATCTCGCATAACAATCTTTCCTGAAATTCCTCTGGTAAGGAATATGTACTTTCATTGGCATCCAATTTAATCCTAACAGGAAAATCTTTTACTTCATAAGGTTTTAAATTTCTAATCTCTTCTCTTACAACCTCTTCTATCTTCATTTCAGCTATTCAATCCTCTTATCTTTATTGAATGGGCATGGGCATCTAAACCCTCTAGGTTTGCAAAATGAAAAACCTTTTCACCAATTTCTTTAAAACCCTTGTCGGTAAAGAAGACAACGTTTGATCTCTTAATAAAATCATAAACCCCCAATGGAGAGAAAAATCTGCTCGTTCCACCTGTTGGAAGAACATGGTTTGGTCCAGCCATATAATCTCCTAAAACTTCTGGGGTATCAGAACCTAAAAAAATGGCTCCAGCATTCTTCACCTTTTTCAATAGATCAAATGGCTTCAAAACAAAAAGCTCCAAATGTTCAGGGGCTATCTCATTTACCAATGAGATCCCTTCTTTGAGGTCCTTCACAACCAATATCCATCCATTTTTATCTAAAGATTTTTTAATGATCTTCTTTCGAGAAAGTTTTTCCTTTTGTATATTTAATTCTCTGAGGACATCATTTGCCAATCCTTTTTCTGGGGTTATCAGCACAGTTAAAGCCATTTCATCATGTTCTGCTTGAGAAAGAAGGTCAGCCGCTATATAATCTGGCTTACCGGATTTATCAGCTAGTATTACAATTTCGCTTGGACCAGCAATCATATCAATGTCCACATGCCCATAAACAAGCTTTTTGGCTGTAGCAACATAGATATTCCCTGGTCCTACTATCTTATCGACTCTCTTAATATTCTCTGTTCCGTAAGCCATAGCTCCTATTGCCTGTGCACCCCCAATAAAATATATCTCTTCAATATCAATGATATCAGCTGCAACTATAACATAAGGATTGATATCTCCTTCCTTTGTAGGAGTACACATAACGATCTCCTCGACACCAGCTACTTTAGCCGGTATGGCATTCATTAAAACAGAGGAGGGATAAGAAGCTTTTCCACCAGGGACATAAATACCGACCCTCCTTATAGGATTAATCGTCTGACCCAATGTAACACCTCTTTTATCAGTAGAAAGCCATGATTTCTCTCTCTGTCTCTTATGAAATCTCTCTATTCTTTTTGCTGCTTCTTTTAAAATGTAAACCAAACGTGGATCGGTTTTTTGATAAGCTTTTTTTATGTCCTTTTTTCTCAGTTTTAATGATGAAGGACTTAATTTTATACCATCATAAGTTTCAGTATACTTTATTAAAGCCTTATTACCATGCCTTCTTAAGTCTTTTAGAATCTTTAAAACCGTCTCGTCTACACAGCCGATTGACTGATCTGATCTATTAATAATTCTTTTTAAAGATTCTCTAACTCCCTTATCATTTGTATTTATGATTTTCATTGAGAAGAATCCTTTTAAATTCTCTCTATATTCGCCCCTAAACTTTTCAATTTATTCTCTATCCTCTCATAGCCTCTGTCAATATGATAAATTCTGGAGATCGTCGTAGTCCCTTCAGCAACAAGGCCAGCTAGGATTAAGCAAGCACTGGCTCTTAGATCAGTAGCCATTAAAGGGGCACCAGTGAGTTTTTTAACCCCTTTAATAATAGCACTATTTCCTTCAATTGAAATATCAGCGCCCATCCTTTTAAGCTCAGCAATATGCATAAACCTATTTTCAAAAACTGTCTCAGATATAACGCTTATTCCATTAGCAATGGAAAGCAAAGACATAATCTGAGCCTGCATATCTGTGGGAAATCCTGGATAAGGAGCGGTTTTTACATCTACTGCTTTTATCTCTTTATTTCTCCTTACCTTAATCCAAGAATCACCTTCTACCACATCTGCACCCGTATCTTTCAGCTTAAGAATCAGAGAAAGAACATGTTTTGGAATACAATTTTTTATTAATACTTCACCGCCAGTAATAGCTGCAGCAATCATAAAAGTCCCTGTCTCAATCCGATCAGGAATAATTGAATGTTTAAATGAATGAAGGCTCTTCACCCCTTGAATCTTAATGGTATCAGTTCCGGCACCCGTGATTTTAGCTCCCATACTATTCAAGAGGTTCGCTAGGCCCTCAACCTCTGGCTCGCAGGCTGCATTCTCAATAACTGTTTGGCCTTCTGCCATAGATGCTGCCATAAGAATATTTTCTGTACCAGTCACAGTAGGTAAATCGAGATAGATATGCGCTCCTTTTAATTTTGGGGCTGAGATATTAACATAACCATGCTCAATCTTTATCTTGGAACCCAGAGCCTCTAGACCTTTAAGATGTAAATCAATCGGCCTTGCTCCAATCGCACAACCTCCTGGCAAAGAAACCCTTGCTCTTCCTAATCTCGCAACCAAAGGCCCTAAAACCAAAACAGAGGCCCTCATGGTTTTCACTAAATCATAAGGTGCTTCAATGTTATTAATCTCTGATGGATCTATAGTGAATTTCCCTTTGTTGTTATCTGCAATCTTGGCACCTAATACCTCAAGGAGTTTAAATATAGTTTTAACATCAATGAGTTTTGGGACATTTTCTAGAAAACATTTTTCCTTAGTAAGAATGGAAGCGGCTATAATAGGAAGGGCGGAATTCTTTGCTCCACTGATTTCAATAGAACCCTGTAATGATATACCACCTTTTACTATTATCTGATCCACATTATAAACCTATTGTTTTACTTTTTGAGCCATGATTACCCTTTCAATCCCTGCTAGGTCTCTTTTAACTCTGATATTAGCATAAAGGCCTCTGTTTTCAATCATTCGCTGCACAGAGTCTCTCTGGTCTTTTCCAATCTCAAGAAGTAAAAAACCTTTATCTTTTAGAAAATAAGGAGATTTTATAATTATCTCATTTATGTAATCTAACCCACCTCTTCCTCCGTTTAAAGAATCAATCGGTTCAAAATCCTTGACCTCTTTTGAGAGTCTTTTGAGCTCATGAACAGATACATATGGAGGATTAGAGACGATTATATCAAAACAACCCTTTTTGAAACCCAAATCCTTGCAAAAATCTCCCTTAATGAGTAGAGTCCTATCCTGAACAGAATGTAATATCAGATTTTCTTTAGCGACTTTCAGAGCTTTTTCTGATTGATCAAGGGCATAGACAAAACAGTTTTTAAGCTCTTTAGTTAATGCTACGGGAATATTCCCGCATCCTGTTCCAAGGTCTAAAATCTTTATTTCTCTTTTTATATTTAAACTTTCTAGACCGTATTCTTCTACAATTTCCAATGCTCCTTCAATCAAAAACTCTGTTTCAGGTCTAGGTATCAATACATCTTTATTTATCTTAAAAATTAAAGACCAAAACTCCTTTTCGCCAATAATATAATGGACGGGCTCCTTCGATGCCCTCCTTTTAATTAAAGACTTAAACCTTCTCAGGTCTTTATTGCCTAAAACGCTTTGGTGTTCTAATAAAAGCCTCAATCTGTCTAAGCCAAGTGTATTGGCTAATAAGACCTCGGAGTCTAAACGCGGGCTCTTTATACCTTTTTTTTGGAGCACAGTAATACCCCATTGCAGAGAATCACGTAGGGTCAATGACATAAAAAACACCCTTATCTTTTTGGTTCTAACAATGAATTGCTGGTCTTTTTGTTCTTATCTAGATTGGTATTTTTATCCTCGATGTTCTTGAGCCTCTCTAAATCATAAGCTTCTGTCAGCCCCTCTATTATTTCATCTAACTCCCCTTCCATTATCGATTCTAACTTGTAAAGGGTAAGGTTAATTCTATGGTCTGTTACTCTCCCTTGGGGGAAATTATATGTTCTTATCCGCTCACTTCTATCACCACTTCCAACTTGAATCTTTCTCTTTTGAGATATCTCAGCCTGTTGATTTCGTTTTAGCTCATCAAGGATACGTGCCCTTAGAATCTTCATGGCTTTCGCTTTATTCTTATGTTGAGATTTTTCGTCCTGACATGTAACCACAATCCCTGTTGGAACATGAGTGATTCTTACAGCAGAATCAGTTGTGTTAACGCTTTGTCCTCCAGGTCCTGAGGAACGAAAGACATCCACTCTTATATCATTATCATTTATATCAACGTCTACCTCCTCTGCCTCTGGAAGTATAGCGACAGTTACTGCTGAGGTATGAACCCTACCTGAAGCTTCTGTAATAGGTATCCTTTGAACCCTGTGGGTTCCACTTTCAAACTTCAATCTACTAAAGACATCTTTACCTAAAATCGAAAGGATAACCTCCTTAAAACCTCCGACCCCTCTAATGTGTCCACTTAAAACCTCCATCTTGAAGCCCTGTTTTTCACAATATTTCGAATACATTCTAAAGAGATCTAATGCAAAGAGAGCGGCTTCTTCTCCACCGGTTCCAGCCCTTATTTCTAAAATAACATTTTTTTTATCTTCAGAATCTATAGGGGTCAATAGCATCTTAAGTTCATGTTCTAATTGGTTTTGTTTCTCTTTAAGCTCTTTTAATTCTAACTCTGCTAGTTCTTTTAAATCACTGTCTTCCTCATCTCTTAAGAGCTTCTCATCATCATCTATTTGACTAAGAACATGCTTAAGTTTCCTATATTTGTTAACAATCTTTGAGATCTCTGAGTGCTCTTTTGCATAGCGGTGAAAATCTTCTTGATTGTATTTCACCGAAGATCCGCTCATCAAATTGTTTAACTCTTCAAATCTTTTCTCTATATTGTCTAACTTTTGATACATTATCTCTTCCTGAACCAACAATCATTTTTTTATTTTTTTATACTTACTTTTAAATCTCTCAACCCTTCCAGCAGTATCAATTAACTTCTGCTTTCCTGTAAAAAAGGGATGGCATTTTGAACATATCTCAACCTTTAACTCTTTTTTGGTTGATCTCGTTTGAATAACCTCCCCGCAGGCACAGGTTATTGTTGCATCAACATATTCTGGATGAATCTTAGCTTTCAATTTACTAACCTCCTCTAATTTTAATGAATTAACTAATTAAACTAATTATTTTAGTTTACTAAATTTAAAATGCAATAAAAAAATAATGTAAATTTGATTATCAAAGCTTTTTAATAAATACTTGATGGAGTGAAAGATATGAATGGGTATGATCCAGAAGCCTCGTTTTATCGGTCAATAAATCTAGCTATTCATAGAATCTAAAAATTCTTTATTTGTTTTTGTTTTTTTGATTCTCTCAGAGATCAATTCCATGCATTCAACAACATTCAATTGACTTAAAACCTTTCTAAGAACCCATACTCTATTGAGTTCTTCTGATACCAGAAGAAGCTCTTCCTTTCTTGTTCCTGAACGATGGATATCTAAAGCAGGAAAAATTCTTTTATCAACCAACTTTCTGTCTAGATGCAATTCCATATTCCCTGTTCCTTTAAACTCCTCAAAGATAACATCATCCATCCTGCTACCAGTCTCTATGAGGGCTGTAGCGATGATCGTCAAACTACCCCCTTCTTCTATATTTCTTGCTGCACCAAAAAATCTTTTAGGCCTTTGTAAAGCATTTGAATCTACACCTCCTGAGAGGACCTTTCCGCTAGGGGGAACAATAGCATTATATGCTCTGGCTAGCCGCGTTATACTATCAAGTAGTATCACAACATCCTTTTTGTGTTCTACAAGCCTTTTGGCCTTTTCGATAACCATCTCAGCTACCTGTACATGTCTTTCATAGGACTCATCAAATGTAGAACTTACCACCTCTCCTTTCACAGAACGCTCCATATCAGTTACTTCTTCAGGCCTTTCGTCTATCAACAAAACGATCAAGATTATATCTGGATGATTGGTCGTAATGCTTCTAGCAATTGACTGAAGTAACATTGTTTTTCCAGTTCGAGGCGGAGCAACAATCAATCCCCTCTGGCCTTTGCCTATCGGAGTCAACAGATCCATAATCCGTGTGGAATAATCGCCATTGCTCATTTCTAAATGAATCCTCTCTTGAGGATAGAGTGGTGTCAAATCATCAAAAAATATCTTATCTTTAGCATTATCTGGATTATCAAAGTTTACAGCTTCAACCTTTAACAAGGCAAAATATTTCTCACTATTTTTCGGTGGTCTAATCTGGCCCGAAATGGAATCACCTGTGTGAAGATCAAACTTTCTGATTTGAGAGGGAGATATATAAATATCGTCTGGTCCAGGAAGATAATTGTAGCTCGGGGCTCTTAGAAATCCATAACCTTCTGATAATGTCTCTAACACCCCTTCCCCGAAGATCAATCCATTCTTCTTTGCACGTCCTTCTAATATCCTGAAGATGAGTTCTTGTTTTCGTAAACTGCTTGCACCGGCTATATTAAAATCTTTCGCAATTTTCAACAATTCAGATATCGTTTTTCTTTTAAGCTCATCAATATTCATTAAAAATATTTCCTTTTAAAGACTCATTAGTATTTCTCTCATGAAAGATATAAGAAATGTCATTAAAAAGATAACTTGAAATATAGATATTCCATTCTTTGGATTGAAAGAAATAGTAGATTTGTATCAGATACCTAATAATTCATTATATATACTATTCAACCTTCGAAAAACTTTAAATCGTGGATTTCTCATAAGAGTATTTTTTAGAAGGTTATTTAAGGGATAATCAAATATAATATACATATATACTTTTGTCAACACCTTTTTTACATTACTGCGAAGGAAGGAAAATTTGAAAAGCAGTCCCTTCCCCTGGTTTACTCTTTACCTCTATGATTCCTTTATGATTCTCAATGATCCTACAGACTATTGCTAATCCTAATCCATTACCTCCCTCTTTAGTCGTATAAAAAGGTTCAAATATCTTTCCAATGTCTTGTTGAGAAATCCCAGTTCCACTGTCCTTAATATTGATCTCTATAAACTTATTTATATTTTCTCTGTCTACTAATTTTCTAGAAGGAATCTTACTTCTTTCATTATCATCACAATAATGAGTCTCAATCCTGAGAACACCACCCTCTGGCATTGCCTGTGCACTATTTAAATACAAATTCCAAAAAACCTGCTTTATCTGTTTTGGATCTACCATTGCATTAATCTTTTTTTGTTTAAAATCTGTAGATATTTCGATATCTGACCGATACTCTTTGTTGTTTTTGAACAGCCCAATGGTCTCATTAATAATCTCATTTATATTATAGCTGCCAACAACTAAAGGTACTGGACGAGCATAATTTAAAAAATTAGAAATGATCGTATTCAATCTCTCTGCCTCTCGAATCACAATGTCCATTAATTGTCTATCAGCCTTTTTCAATCCAAAGGTATCTTTTAAGAGTTGGACCGACCCACTGATAGAAGTTAAAGGATTCCTGATCTCATGAGCAATCCCTGCAGCTATTTCTCCGACCGCAGCTAATCTATCTTTTTTTCTTATCTTTTCTTCCATCTCCTTTAATAGTGTAATGTCTTGAAAAATACCGATGATTCCCTGAATCGTATTTTTTTCATCCCTAAAAGAAGAAAAACTCATTCCTAAAAAGATCTCTTTTTTATCTTTTCTCTTAAAAATTCCTTCATATCTTTTTGGATCAGTGCTATCTAAAGAGATGTTTCTCGTACTATCGGATAGATCTGGTAAAACAAAAACCTCATAAAAGAATTTTCCAATGACCTCGTTTTTTTCATAACTGGTCAATTTCTCTGCAGTTTTATTAAAAAAGTTTATCTTTCTATTAATATCAGTGGTAAATAAGCCGCTTTCTATACTATTTACAATATTTTCATTAAAGCTCTGGAGCTTGATAAGATGATCCTTTTCCCGCCTCAGTTCCTTTCCTGTGATCTTCAGCCTTTCTGAAAGATTTCCACTTAAGAATGCAACCAGGAAAAATGCTAAGATATTAAAAAATACTAAGTAAAATACATATCCTGGGTCTAAGGAACTCAAAATCTTCCCATAAAAAGAGGCAGGGGATATAAAATTATATAACTCCAGATTTGCCATAGTGCCATATATTACACTGGAAAAAGAGGCAATAATATATCCCCCTTTTCTTGAAATGATTATGCTTGCGGTTATGATTGAAAATATATATAAAAATGAAAGGGTACTTTGAACACCCCCTGTGACATAATTCACTCCTGCTTCTATGATTATATCTCCGATGATCTGGACATAAGAGAATAAGATCAGATTCTTTATATTCCTTAATAGAATGGCATATAAAATGGTCAAAAAATAGGTAAGACCTATAAGAAAGCTTATATGAATAAGGGCTGGAATTTCACCCCCTTTTTTCTGGAAAATAACTACTACTCCAAGAAAAAGGGTAAGAAATATAACCCTCAATAACATTAAGGTTTTTAACCTTCTTTGAAGTTCATTATCGGAAGTATCTGATTGGCTATCAGTCATTATTGGATAATGTCCTCTGGAGGGTTAATGAATTTTAAATTTACTTTATAAAAGTGGCTAATTTAAAAATAGGAAGATACATAGCGACAACAACAAATCCAATAATAACCCCAAGAAATGCCATAATCAAAGGCTCTAAAAGGGAAGTAAGGCCAGCCACCGATGCATCTACTTCTTCCTCATAAAAATCTGCGATCTTTGAAAGCATGGTATCTAATGCCCCTGTGTTTTCTCCCACGTTTATCATCTGAACGACCATCGGAGGAAATACCTTTTTCCTACTTAATGGCTCTGCAATGGTCTGTCCTTCTTTTATGCTCGATATAGCAGAAATTACAGCCCCTTCTACTACCTTATTGCCAGAGGTTTTAGCCGTTATTTCTAAGCCCTCTATAATGGGTACGCCGCTACTTACCAAGGTCCCCAAAGTCCTCGTAAATTTTGCTACTGCCACTTTTTGAATCAAAGTGCCGAATATGGGAAGCTTTAAAAGTGTCGAGTCAACAGAGCGCCTTACCTTTAAATTTCTCTTATATAAGTGACGAAAGAAAACCATCGCTCCGATTGTAAAAGCCAGAATAAAGAGTATATAGCTCGTCATAAAGTTACTGAGACCAATAACTATTCTCGTGTATATAGGAAGTGTTTGACCAAACCCAGCAAACATCTGAGCAAAAATTGGGATAACGAATATCATTAAAAATATGACGACTAAGATTGCAATACAAATAATACTGGCAGGGTAAACAAGCGCAGACTTAATCTTTTTCTTAAGAGAAATGGACTTTTCCATATATGCAGACAGCCTATTTAATATGGTATCTAAGACACCCCCTGTCTCACCTGCTTCAACCATATTAGTATAAAGTTCGCTGAATACATTTGGATGTTTTCTCAAGGATTCATTGAATGTGGCCCCGGATTCCACATTCTCTTTTATCTGATTGATGATCTTACCAAAGGCTTTGTTATCCGTCTGAGTTCCTAATATATCTAAACATTGAACTAAAGGAAGGCCAGCATCTATCATCGTAGCAAACTGTCTTGTAAAGATAACGATATCCTTATCCTTGATTTTCTTACCCAGCGTCGGTATCTTTATCTCGATACCCTTTGATTTTTTCTTGATAGATTGAACAGTTATATTTCTACGACGCAAAATAGCGGCTGCAGCAAGCCTGTCTTTGGCTTCAACCTCTCCCTCTTGAACGGTTCCTGACCTTGTTTTTCCAACATATTTAAAAGAAGGCATGATTTAACCCCCGATCAGATTCTTATCTTTTTTGTGAAAAAGATTGACCGCTTTGACCTTTTTCTATCATCGCCCTTAATTCATCAGGAATAGAAGACCTACCCATCGCATCTTCATACGTTATTAACTTCCTTTGATAAAGCTCGAACAAGGATTGATTTAAGGTTTGCATACCGAACTTCGCTTGACCGGTCTGCATCGCTGAATAGATCTGATGGACCTTGTCTTCTCTTATGAGATTTCTTATCGCAGGGGTAGGGATCATTACCTCCAGGGCAAGAACACGCCCCCCTCCAATTCTTGGAATTAAGGTTTGACTTAAAACCCCTTCAAGAACAAAAGAGAGCTGAGCCCTGATCTCTGGCTGTTGATACGGAGGAAACACATCGATAATTCTATTGATTGTCTGAGCACATGAATTGGTATGTAAGGTGCTAAAGGTGAGATGTCCTGTTTCAGAAATAGTCAATGCGGAGCCTATAGTCTCTAAATCCCTCAACTCTCCGATAAGTACTACATCTGGATCTTCCCTCAGGGCAGACCTTAAAGCCTTATGATAATGAAGAGTATCGGCGTTAAGCTCTCTTTGATTCACAATACAATTTTTATGCTGATGGACAAACTCAATGGGGTCTTCAATAGTTACAATGTGTTCATGTCTTTCTGAATTGATCTTATCTATCATTGCAGCTAATGTAGTAGACTTTCCGCTTCCCGTGGGTCCGGTTACAAGTATCAATCCCCGCGGTTTCTTTGTCAAATTCGCAACAATGGGAGGCAGACCCAACTCTTCAAAAGAGAGAACCTGATAAGGAATAGTCCTGAAGGCTGCCGCAACAGCCCCTCTCTGCATAAACACATTTGCCCTAAAACGACTCAAACCTTTTACGCCAAAAGAGAAATCTATCTCCTTTTCCTGTTCAAACTTCAACTTTTGAGCATCAGTTAATACACTATAACAGATTTCTTTTGTATCTGCTGGTGTTAAAGGCGGCATATCTAAAGGGACTAAAGCCCCATCAATTCTTAACTGCGGAGGAGACTTTATCGTAATATGTAGGTCAGAAGCTCCCTTTTCCATCATTGTCTTTAATATCTGATGTAAATTTACCATCTTTTCTCCTTCTATTCATTAATCTCAAAAGGTTACCCTTAAGACTTCTTCTATTGTGGTTAGCTCTTCTTTGATTTTCTCTAACCCACTCTTTCTTAAGGTTCTCATTCCGAGTTTCACAGCTTCCCTTTTAATGTCTATATCACTAGCGCCTTTTAAAATCAATTCTTTAATCTCTTCTCTAACCGGCATTACCTCATAGAGTGCAACTCTTCCTTTATACCCTGTGCCACCACATTGCTCACATCCTTTTCCCTTATAGCATTTTAGAGACTTTGCTTCTTCTGGAGAAAAACCAATATCTATTAATGCATTGGTTGGAACCTCTATCTTTTCTTTACAATTTTCACATATCCTTCTCACAAGTCTTTGTGCTAATATCATAATAACGGAAGAAGAAACAAGAAAGGGTTCAATACCCATATTCAACAATCGGCTTATCGTGCTTGGGGCATCATTAGTATGGAGTGTACTGAAGACAAGATGGCCGGTTAGGGCTGCTTTTACAGCTGTCTCTGCTGTTTCAAAATCCCTGATTTCCCCTACCATAATTATATCAGGGTCCTGACGCAGAAAAGAACGAAGAGCTGATGCAAAATTTAATCCTATGCTTTCCTTCATCTGAACCTGATTAATTCCTCTTAAATTAAACTCAACCGGATCTTCAGCCGTCATAATATTCTTTTCATCATTGTTTATCTTATCCAAGGCACAATAAAGGGTTGTGGTTTTGCCGCTTCCCGTAGGCCCAGTTACTAAAATCATCCCGAAAGGACTGCTGATGGCTTTTTCAAACCCCTGTAGCTCGCTTTTTTCAAAACCCAAGTGAGTCATATCTAATAACAAACTGGATGGATCAAGGAGCCTTAAAACCACCTTTTCACCAAAAAGGGTGGGTGTTGTAGAAACCCTAATATTGATTTCCTTATTTTTTAGCTTTACCTTCATTCTTCCATCTTGGGGCAAGCGTCTCTCTGAGATATCCAGCTCTGACATTATTTTAAGCCTCGAAATGATAGCAGCCTTAAGCCTTAGAGGAGGAGACATTACATCATGAAGGACCCCGTCTATTCTGAAGCGAATCCTGAAATCCTTTTCATAGGATTCTGCATGAATATCACTGGCACCCTGTTTGATAGCATCTCTTAAG
>DATKYB010000055.1 GCA_035528715.1 Nitrospinota bacterium
AGGTCTGGCCGCTGTGTATTTAAAAGAGAAGCAGAAATGGGGATATATCGACAAGACAGGAAAGATCGTGATTAAACCGGAGTTTTATCGTGTTTGGCCATTTTCTGATGGACTGGCTGCTGTGTATGTTAAAGAGAAAGAGAAGTGGGGATATATCGACAAGACCGGAAAGGTTGTAATCGAGCCTAAGTTCGATTGGGCATCCAGATTTTCAGAAGGTCTGGCTAGGGTAGGGGTTGGAAAAAAGTTTAGGAATATCAAGTCTTTTAAGTTAGACTTGTCATCTAACTTTCCGAAGAATGACAGGAATAAAAGTTGACGTAAAAAAAACTTTTAGAAAGTAATATAATTCTACACGCACAATCATTTCGTTTGTAGGTGGATTAAGAGATAAGTTTCGTCTTTCCGTCCGCCCAATAAAAAACTATATAATTTGAAAAAGGAGAATTTTTTTATAAGATATTGAAAAGTTTGGTGGAGCAGAGCGGGATCGAACCGCTGACCTCATCCGTGCGAGGGATGCGCTCTCCCAACTGAGCTACTGCCCCTTTTGATCTCATTGTTTATTCATTATTTTAAGTCATATTAAAGTTATTTTTCAATATAAATCTTGATTTTCTATTCTGCACCTTAAATCTTCTTTCATATAATCATTTAAAGTAAACAATTCCTCTCTTTATTCTCGTCTTTTGTTCGTGCAACTATCCTTAAGTAATATTGACAAAATAGGCTATCTCTGTTAATAATCAAAAATTAAACTATTCTTTAATTTAGGGAGATTTTGTGAGCTATTATTATCCTATATATCTCGATATAGAGAAAAGAAAATGCATTGTGGTTGGCGGAGGAGAGGTTGCAGAGAGAAAGGTCAATCTTCTGTTGAAAAAGGGGGCAAATATAACGATTATCAGCCCAGATCTTACAGATAATCTTCACTCTCTTGCAGAAGAGCATAAAATAACTCATATTAAAGACAAATTTCATGAACGATACTTGGAGAAGGCTCAGCTCATCATTGGGGCTACAAATGATAACAGGGTTAACAAAGAAGTTTATAATGCAGCAAAAAAGAGGAATATCCTGGTTAATATCGTTGATTCTCCTAAATATTGCAACTTTATCGTGCCTTCAGTAGTAGAGAGGGGCGATTTGATTATTAGCATTTCTACTAGCGGCAGGAGCCCTGCTCTTTCAAAGAAGATCAGAAAAGAACTAGAGCAGAAATATGGAGAAGAGTATTCTCAATTTTTATCGATAATGGGAAGGATAAGAGAAGAATTACTCTTAAAGGTAAAAGACCAGAAGAAAAGAGAGAAGATATTTGATAGTCTTGTCAATTCAGATATTATTGACCTTATAAAACAGGGAAAAGAAGAAAAGATCAATTCACTGATTGATAATTTGATCGAAAAGATTAATCATCAGAAAGAATAGATATGTTTTATAATATTAATATCATGCTTTTTATTGTAACCATAATCTTTTATTTTGCTGGAGCCTTATTATATATCTCTTTTTTCTTATCAAGGAAAGAATCCATATTTAGTATTGCCAGATATATTATCATTTTAAGTTTTATTTTTCATACGGCTACATTATTAGCCCGATACATAGAATCAGGGTATCTTCCATTAACAAGCCTTTTTGAAGCCATTCTCTTTTTTACATGGTTGATTGTACTTTTATTTGTGATAGTAGAAAAAAGATATGAATTGCGTGTACTCGGCGTCTTTATTATTCCCTTAACCTTTTTAACACTATCATATGCTCTTATCCTGCCAAAAGATATTAGTCCCTTAAACCCCATTTTAAAGAGTGCTTGGCTCGGGATTCATGTAACCCTTATTCTTCTTGGCAATGCTGCGTTTGCCATTGCATTTGGTTTAGGCATAATGTATTTGCTCCAGGAAAGGCAATTAAAATCGAGAAGACAGGGCCTTTTTTATTATAGGCTCCCCTCCCTTGAAATCCTTGATGATCTGGGCTATAAGGCTTTATCTTTCGGCTTTCCCTTTCTCACCTTAGGAATTATAACCGGCTCAATCTGGGCGAAGTATGCTTGGGGTTCTTACTGGAACTGGGATCCAAAACTTGTGTGGTCCTTGATTACATGGCTCATATATGCCGCGCTTTTGCACGGTCGTCTGACCGTTGGCTGGAGGGGACGAAAGGCCGCTTTTATTTCCATCATAGGTTTTTTGTGTGTGGTTTTCACCTTTGTCGGTGTGAACTTTTTATTAAAAACTGAACATTTGTTTTAAGAAGTTTATGTCAATTATTGTCGTAGGATTGAATTATAGAAATACACCTATAGAGATCAGGGAGAAACTCTATTTTTCAGAAAAGAATCTTTCTGAACCCTTAGATGCATTGGGAAACGTTTATGGGATCAAAGAGAGAGTCATCCTTTCTACATGCAATCGAGTGGAGATCTATGCTAAGGGAGGAGATATATCTCAATCATTCGAAAAGATAAAGAAGTTTTTATCCGATCATCACAAATTTCCTCTTAAGGATTTAGAAAAGCATCTCTACTGTTATTTCGATAAAGAAGCTATCTGTCATCTTTTCAGGGTTGCTTCTGGACTGGACGCAATGGTTGTAGGTGAGCCTCAAGTTTTGGGCCAGGTAAAATCAGCATACGCCATAGCAAAGGGATGTAATGCCTGTGGTTTTGTGTTAGGCAACTTTTTTGAAAAGGCCTTTTCTGTAGCGAAAAAGATAAGAAGTAATACCGGAATTGGAAGCAGTGCGGTATGTGTAAGTTATGCTGCTGTGGAGCTGGCCAAGAAGATTTTTGAGGATCTAAATGATAAGTCTGTTATGCTGATTGGTGCTGGAGAGATGTCAGAGCAGGCTGCTAGATACCTTGTTTCCAGCGGAACAAAGCTTGTGTTTGTTACAAACCGGACCTTTTCCAGGGCAAAAAGACTGGCAGAGGAGCTAAATGGAGAGGCCGTACACTTTGAATTTTTTCCAAAGCACCTTATCCTTTCAGATATTATTATCTGCTCCACTGGTGCTCCCCATTATATAATCAAGAAAGAACAGGTTCAGGATGTGCTTAATCAAAGAAGAAATAAGCCCATGTTCTTTATTGATATCAGTGTTCCAAGGAATATAGACCCTGAAGTCAATAAATTAAGCAACGTATACCTCTATGATATTGATGACCTAAAGAATGTTGTTGAGGCCAATATCAGGGAAAGGGAAAAGGAGGCAGAAAAGGCTGAAGAGATGATTGTGAAGGAGATAAAGAGCTTTCTAGGGTGGCTGGAAAGCCTCGAATCAAAACCGACCATTCTTACCTTAAAACAAAAGGCGGAAGAGATTCGCCAGCAGGAGCTAAAAGAGGCGTATTCAAAGCTGGGAAAAATCTCTGAAAAGGAGAAAAAGATATTAGATTCCCTGACACAGGCCCTTGTAAATAAGATGCTACACAATCCGATTGTATCTTTAAAGAAAAGAGGAGTTTCGGATAACGGAGAAGAGTATATAAAGGTTACAAGAAAGCTGTTCAAGCTTGATGATGAATGATGAAAAATCTACGTATAGGTACGCGAGGAAGTAAATTAGCTCTGTGGCAGGCAAACTGGGTCAAGAGGGAAATCAACAGGTATGATCCAGATATATCCATCTCTCTTGTCAAGATAAAGACAACTGGTGACAAAATTCTTGATTCTCCTCTTGCAAAGATTGGCGGTAAAGGGCTTTTTGTAAAGGAGATTGAAGAAGCGCTGTTACGAGAGGAGATAGATATAGCAGTTCACAGCATGAAGGACGTTCCTGCAGAGCTTCCAGAAGGTTTAATTATAGGGGTAGTAACCAAAAGAGAAGACCCAAGGGATGTATTGATATCAAGAAGTGGGGAGTCTCTTTCAGAACTCAAAATAGGGGCAAAGATTGGTACAACAAGCCTGAGAAGAAAGGCACAGCTTTTAAACCTAAGGCCCGATTTTGAGATATTTCCTTTAAGGGGGAATCTCGATACAAGGATAAGGAAGATATATACTGAGGGCCTAGATGCCATCATAGTTGCGGCTGCCGGGGTTAAGAGGCTTCTTCTTGATAAAAATATTACAGAGTATATTGAGCCTGAAGTATCGTTGCCAGCTATTGGTCAAGGAGCATTGGCAATTGAGATAAGAAAGTACGATGTTGAGACAGAGAATATCATTAAGAAGCTAGATCACCTTGAAACCAGAATTGCTGTATATTCTGAAAGGGCATTTTCAAAGAGACTGGGAGGAGGATGTCAGACGCCGGTTGCTGCGCATGGGAAAGTAGAGAATAGCAATATAATTCTTCATGGTATGATAGCAGATGTGGATGGATCGGAGCTTATAAAAGACAAGATTAGCGGAAACAAAGAAGAATATGAGAAATTGGGGTTAGAATTAGCAGAGCGTATGTTAAAAAATGGTGGATCAAGGATACTGGAAAAGATTCTTGGCTCTAGTAATAGAGACAAGCCTTCGTCACTATTGTAAAAAACAATTTTTGTATGAGATGAGGAGCAAGGCGTGAAGAAGGGAAAGGTTTTTCTTGTTGGTGCAGGCCCTGGTGACCCCGGGCTCTTTTCCTTAAAAGGCTTAGAAGCTTTAAAGAATGCTGATGTGATTGTCTATGATTATCTGGCCAACCGTTCTCTTTTAAAGTATGCAAAAGAGGACGTTGAGATTATCTATGTTGGTAAAAAAGGAGGAGACCACACACTTCCCCAATCAAAAATTAATCAACTAATCATAGAAAAGGCCCTTGAGGGGAAGAATGTTGTTAGACTCAAAGGAGGAGATCCTTTTATCTTTGGAAGGGGAGGGGAAGAGGCGCAGGAGATTATTAGGAAAGGAATCACTTTTGAAATCATACCTGGCATCACATCTGCGATAGCTGTTCCTGCATATGCAGGGATTCCACTTACCCATAGAAAATATACACAAACTGTGGCTTTTATAACAGGTCATGAAGACCCTGCTAAAAAAGACTCTGGGATTGAATGGAAAAAGATAGCCACAGGCATAGGTACACTCGTCTTTTTAATGGGTGTAGGCAATCTCAGAAATATTGTTGATAAGTTGATTGAGAATGGAAGAAGCCCTTGCACACCTGTAGCAGTAATTCGTTGGGGTACAACACCAAAGCAAAGAACTGTAACAGGTACTTTAGAAAATATTGTTTCTGAGGTGGAAAAGTCTGATTTAAAACCCCCATCAATCATTGTTGTGGGTGATGTTGTAGGACTTAGAGAAGAGCTTCGTTGGTTTGAGAACAGACCACTCTTTGGAAAGAGGGTTATTGTTACAAGATCAAGGGAGCAGGCAAGCAAATTATCACGGCTTCTTGAAGAATACGGTGCTGAGGTAATTGAATTTCCAACAATAAAAATTGTGCCCCCAAAGAGCTTTGATGAGCTCGACAATGCTATTGATAATATCTCAAGATATAACTGGGTTATTTTTACTAGTGTAAATGGTGTTAAATACTTTCTTGAAAGACTAGGTGTAAAGAATAAGGATATTAGAGAACTGAAAGGGATCAAGATTGCTACGATTGGTCCTGCTACTGCTGGTGAGCTTAAAAGGCTTGGTATTATCGTGGATCTGATACCTGATGAGTATAGGGCAGAGGCTCTCGTAAGCTTCTTCGAGAAGGGAGGCGCAAGTGGCTTAAAAATTCTGATCCCAAGAGCCAGGTTTGCAAGGGAGATACTTCCTGATAAACTAAGAGAGATAGGAGCAGAAGTAGATGTGGTTCCAGCCTATGAGACTGTTAAGCCTGAAGAAAATGTTGAAAAGATTGTGAAATTACTAAAGGATGAAAACATAGATCTGATCACCTTTACAAGCTCATCAACGGTCATCAATTTTGTTAATTTCTTTAAGAAAGAAGAGATAAAGGAGCTTTTAAAGGGTGTGAAGATAGCCAGCATCGGTCCTATAACAGCAAAAAAGGCAGAGGAGTTTTCACTTACTTCTCATATTATTCCAGAAAAATTTACCATTGAATCACTTGTTGAATCTATTGTAGAATACTTTCAAGATTAGATAAATCCTTTAATGGAGGATAGGAGTGTATTTTCCAAAATATAGGCCAAGGAGATTGAGAAAGAGAGAAGAATTAAGAGGGATGATTAGAGAGACTTCCCTTTCAGTAAAAGATCTAATCTATCCCATGTTTGTCATACATGGAAAGGGAATAAAAAGAGAAATAAGTTCGATGCCAGGTATTTACCAGATGTCGACTGAACATCTTTTAAAGGAAGTTAAAGAAATCTACAAATTGGGGATAAGAGGAATTATTCTCTTTGGTATACCAGAGAAAAAGGATGCAATTGCATCTGAGGCATATAATGATGACGGAGTAGTGCAAAATGCCATAAGATCTATAAGAAAAGATGTGCCAGATATGGTTGTGATTACAGATGTCTGTCTTTGCGAATATACAGACCATGGGCATTGTGGCATTGTTCAGGATGGAGTTATCTTGAATGATCCTACTCTGGAGCTTTTGGCAAAGACGGCTCTGTCCCATGCAAAGGCAGGAGTTGATATAGTTGCCCCTTCAGATATGATGGATGGAAGGGTGGCAGCTATACGGAAAGTATTGGACAATAATCAATATCAGGATATACCGATACTTTCCTATGCAGTTAAGTATGCCTCAGGGTTTTATGGACCTTTTAGAGAGGCTGCTGAATCAGCACCAAAGTTTGGGAATAGAAAGTCATATCAAATGGACCCGGCAAACTCTCTTGAGGCTGTCCGCGAGGCACGTCTCGATATTGAAGAGGGGGCTGACATCATTATGGTAAAGCCGGCACTAGCCTATCTAGATATTATCTGTCGTTTAAAAAAGGAGTTTGACCTTCCTGTTGCTGCATATAATGTGAGCGGCGAGTATTCTATGATTAAGGCGGCTTCGCAAAAAGGGTGGCTTGATGAAGAAAGAATTATGATAGAGGTTCTTTTGAGCATTAAAAGAGCTGGTGCAGATATGATCCTGACCTATTTTGCCAAAGATGTGGCTAAACTATTGGGAGAAAAGGAATGAACCTTTTGGTGGTGGGATCTATAGCCCTTGATACAGTCAAGACACCGTTTGATAAGGCAGAAGATGTTCTGGGAGGCTCTGCAACCTTTTTTTCAATCTCTGCGAGTTACTTTGCTAACGTCTATTTAGTTGGGGTTATCGGTGAAGATTTTCCGGATGAGGGGCTTGAAATCTTTAAGAGACATTCCATAGATATTAGGGGTATTGAAAAAAGAAAAGGAAAGACCTTTCGATGGAAGGGGGAATATGGTTATGACCTTAACTGGGCAAAAACTATTGATACCCAATTAAATGTCTTTAAGGATTTCAACCCAAAGATTCCAGAAGAATATAAAAACTGTGAATATGTATTTCTTGCAAATATCGACCCAAGTCTTCAGCTAAAGGTTCTTGAGCAGATTAAGAAGCCGAAACTGGTTGCGTGTGATACCATGAACTTTTGGATAGAGGGGAAATTAAAGGAACTGAAAAAGGTTTTACGAAAAATTGATATTCTTCTTATTAATGATTCAGAGGCTAGAGAGCTTGCAAAAGAGCATAATATTACTAAAGCAGCTAAGAAGATTCTTTCCTGGGGTCCAAGAAATCTTGTTATCAAAAGGGGAGAATATGGGGCTTTAATGTATTCTGATTATGAAACCTTTGCAGCTCCAGCCTATCCCTTGGATTCTGTTTATGACCCTACTGGTGCAGGAGATACCTTTGCTGGTGGATTCATGGGATATCTGGCTAATGTGAATAACTTTACAGAGTCAACGCTTAGACAGGCCATCATCTTTGGAAGTGTGATGGCATCGTTCAATGTAGAGGAATTCAGCCTTAACCGTATGCGTAATTTGAAGCATGCAGAGATTAAAGATAGATTTCATGAAATAAAAAGATTATCCCACTTCGATGACTTAGACCAAGAATTCTTTAATCACATTGTTTGATAATTGTTCAAAGATGATTTTTCTTCAATAAACTCTCCCATGTAGTGGTTTCTTTATAAATCTTTTTGGTGATACGATGAAGGTAATTTCTGGAAGGATAAAAGGACGGTCTTTAAAGACACTAAAAGGGCTTGATATCCGGCCTACACCTGATAAGGTCAAGGGAGCGCTTTTTAATATCATCGGGAGCTTTATTATTAACAAAAAATTTCTGGATCTCTTTGCAGGTACAGGAAATATAGGAATCGAGGCGCTAAGCAGGGGAGCAGAAGAAGTATTCTTTGTTGACAATGATAAGAGGTCTATTAAATTAATTAGAGAAAATCTTGAAAAATGCGGTATTTATAGGGGATTTAAGATTTTTTTGGAAGATGGCATAGACTTTATTCGCTCAAGAGAAAAAAAAGATGAATTTGATTTGATATTCTTAGACCCTCCTTATGGTTCTGATTTAGGAGGATTAGCATTGGAAGAGATTTCAAAGACAGATATCATAGAACGAGAAGGCTTAATTATCTATGAACATTTCCATAAATGTGAAGTGAATAGGAAGTATGGTCTTTTTAAGCTTTATAAACAAAAGAGGATGGGAGATACCTGTCTCTCCTTTTTTCATAAAGAGATAAAGGATTAATTTTTATGAAGCAAAAGGTTGTTGTAGCAATGAGCGGGGGAGTGGATAGCTCTACAACTGCTGCTTTACTCAAAGAAGACGGATATGATGTGATAGGGCTCGGTATGCAGATTTGGGATTTTTCGAAGACCGAAGAGGATGCTTTTGGTTCCTGCTGTTCTCCACGCGATGTGATTGATGCTCGAAAAGTTGCAGAACGATTAAATATCCCCTTTTATCTATTGAATTGTGAGAAGGAGTTTGAAAGAGAGGTTATAGACTATTTTGTTTCTGAGTATCTGATGGGAAGGACGCCTAATCCATGCATTCTATGCAATCAGAAGATAAAGTTTGATTATCTTTTAAAAAGGGCAAAAGAATTTGAAGCAGAAAAGATATCCACAGGCCACTATGCCTTTATAGAAAAGGATGAAAATGGGTATGTTTTAAAAAGGGGAAGGGACAGGAAAAAAGATCAGTCTTATTTTCTCTTTAATCTTTCGCAAAATCAGTTAAGCTCTATTATTCTCCCTCTTGGGAAATACACAAAAAAAGAGGTGAGAAAATTGGCTGATAAATTTGGAATTGGAGTTGCTGAAAAGATGGAGAGTCAGGAGATATGCTTTATCCCTGATAATAATTACCCTGAGTTTATTAAAAAAAGGCTTCCTCATAAAATGATACATGAAGGTGATATTATAACGAAAGACGGAAGGGTGCTGGGGAGGCATAAGGGCTTTCCTTTCTATACAATTGGTCAAAGAAGAGGGCTTGGTATAGGTTATACGAAGCCTCTTTATGTTGTGGACATTGATTTGAAAAAGAATCTTCTTATTGTAGGAGAAAGTGGAGATCTCTTTAGAAAAAAGCTTGTTGCTAAGGATGTAAACTGGAACATTCCTATAAAAGAAAGGGAGGAGATAGAGGCAGAGGTACAGATTCGATACCGCCACAGGCCTGCAAAGGCGAAGATTACCTCAAGAAAAGGGGGCTTGGCTGACGTTAGTTTTTTAACTGCCCAGAGAGCAGTTACACCAGGCCAAGCTGCTGTTTTTTATAAAGGGGATGTTGTGATTGGTGGAGGGTGGATAATTTAAAGATTTTTTCATCTTAAAAATGATGAAGGATATTGAAATTAATATATTTAATGCCTTTTAATAAGAAATAAAAAATAATTCAATAATAAATAATTATATAATTATTTTTAAAGTAAATTATTAAGTATTTTGTCTTTTTATTTCATAATAAGTGTTTATAGATATAGACTACTTATACTTAAATATTTTTTAATTTGTTTTGACAAAACGGTGTTGTAAAATAAAATAATCTTTAAATTTTGCCATAGATTTTACAAATATCGTTTCTTAGAATTCTAAATGTATTAACTTAAATTTGAAAGGAGTGTTCGATGCCAATTGATTTCAGTTCAATGAATAAAATTAATGAAGGAAAGACAAAGATAATTTACGAGAATCTAGAAGATCCTAAGACGGTTTATATGGTTTTTAAGGATGATATCACTGCTGGAGACGGTGCAAAACATGATATTATCAAAGGAAAAGCTTTGATTGACTGGCAGACTAACCGTGACATTTTTGAATATCTCAACAGAATGAATGTTCAGACCCATTATATTTCAAGCCTTGAAGAAAAGGTTTCCCTAGTGAAAAAACTGGATAGGAAAATCAATCTCGAAGTTGTTTCCAGAAGGGTTGCTGCTGGTTCTATATTAAAATGGGGTAATGTAGCTGAGGGGACAAGGTATGATTCAGTGATTACTCAATTTCATTACAAAGATGACCCTCTTCATGACCCAATGCTAGATGAGACCTATATAAATTATATTATAAAGGTAAAGGGGGGTACTGAGTATGCAAAGATGATGGAGCTTAATGATGAGGCGTTTAGCATACTTGAGAAGGCATTTGCCCCCTTTAATATTCAGCTTATTGATATGAAACTCGAGTATGGAATTATTGAAGGGGATGTTTACATCATAGACGAGATCACAGGAGGCTCTTTCAGGCTGTGGCCTTATGCCCGTAAAAATCCTGATCTTAGCAAAGAAAATGTATTATCCGAATTGAATTCTGAGGGAAGGCTTGATAAGGATACCTACAGAATGGGACAGGATATTGATAGGGTAAAATACAAATTTGAAGAGATTGCGAAAATAACAGCCAAATTCAAAGAAATATAAATAATTTAATAGTCTTGGCATTTTTATTATCATCTCTTGAATAATAGAAAATCAAAAAAGGTTGACAAAAAAAATAAAAAGTATATAACTTAAAAAGATATAAATAAAGACCAAACTTTCTTCTTTTGATTTTTTGATTTTTCCCCGAGATTTTCCATCTAATTTTTGAGAGAAGAGTAGTCAAAGAATCTAAAAAAGACTTGACAAGAAAGAATAAAATATACAAAAGAGATTATTTACTCATTTTTTCAAAGGAGGAAATTTAGATGAGTTATATGGGCAAGGTTTTGAGAATTAATCTCACTACAAAGGAAGTTAAGACTGAACCGCTGAATGAAAAAGATGCAAGAGATTATATGGGCGGGGCTGGCTTGGGGATGAAGCTCTACTATAATGAAAAGATCAAGCCTGGTATTGATCCCTTTAGCGAGGAAAATAAGATTGTGATGGCAACGGGTTTTTTGTGCGCGACGACATGCCCTGTAGCTTCGAGGTTAGCGTGTGTGACGAAGTCTCCTTTGAGCTTTGGTGTTACTTTCAGCAATGTGGGCGGGTTCTTTCCGGATGAGTTTAAAAAGACAGGATATGACGCTGTTATCATTGAAGGGAAGTCAGAAAAGCCTGTCTATGTTTACATAAAAGATGATAAGGTAAGTCTTAAA
>DATKYB010000056.1 GCA_035528715.1 Nitrospinota bacterium
TATATAACTTGTCTGACAATATTACTAATAGGACAAATAATTTATAAAAAGGAGCCTCTCAGTGTTTAACAAAGTTCAAACTAAAAAAGTTTATATGAAAATAGTTGAACAAGTTCGAGATTTAATAAAAGAGGGTAGATTGAAACCAGGGGATAAACTTCCTCCAGAACAAGTTCTAGCAGAAGAGTTTGGAACCTCTCGTCCTTCGGTAAGAGAAGCGCTGAGCGCTCTAGAAATTTTAGGAATAACAGAGAGTAGAGGAGGTAAGGGTAATTTCATAAAGAATAATCTTAACTTCCCGTTGTATGAGCAAAAATTTAGGGAGCTTGAAGAAGAGGAGAGCCCCTTTGAGCTCTTGGAAGCAAGAAAGGCAGTGGAAACCGAGATTGTCGGTCTTGCTGCCAAAAAGGCTACAGAGGAAGAGATAGCTGCTATTCAGGGGTCCTTGAATAAAATGAAGGGAGCTATGACGAACATTCCTGAGATAATGGAATTTGATAGGGAATTTCACATTAATATAGCCAGGGCAGCTCATAATAACCTCCTTTTTTCGATGATGATTTACCTGACTGACCTATTAAAGGAAAAGCTCTGGATAAACCTGAAGGAGAAAAGCTGGAGCATTCCTGGTCATCCTCAGAAGTATTTTGAAGAGCATAATGAGATTCTTAACGCTATTAAAAACAAAGATGGCAAAGGAGCCCGTAATAGAATGTATGATCATTTAGCTGGGGTAGAAAGAGATTTGCTTAATGAGTAATGGAGGCTAATATGCAAGAGTCGATGTATAAATTTATGAAAGTAGGTCTAATCCACTTTATGGCTTATCCCCAAGTTATGAGAGGTGAGGGGCCAATTCTTGAGACGCTACAGAAAATAGCTGAGGATGATTTCTTTACTGCAGTGGAGGTTTCCTGGATCAAGGATGCGAAGGTAAGAGAGAAAGTAAAAAAACTATTAGAGATGAGCCATTTAACTGTTACTTATGGTGCTCAACCACGATTATTGATTAATAACTTAAATCTCAACGCCTTTGATGAAGAAGAAAGAAAAAAGGCAGTTAGAGAAGTTAAAGCTGGAATTGACGAAGCTTATGAGATAGGAGCAAAGGGATTTACCTTTCTAAGTGGTAAGGACCCAGGAGAAGAGGAACGAGAACAAGCTCGTAAATTATTAGTTTCCTCCATTAAAGAAATATGCGATTATGCTAAATCCAAAGGAGACTTAGGGATAACTCTGGAGATCTTTGACCAGGAAATTGACAAAAAGTGCTTAATTGGACCAGCGAATGAAGCAAGAAAGTTGGCAGCTGAAATAAGGAAAAAATTTGACACCTTTGGCTTATTAGTTGATTTATCCCATCTTCCCCTTTTAAATGAAACTCCCACTGAGGCCATTATACCCATTAAAGATTACCTTGTCCATGCCCACATAGGCAATTGTATCTTAAGGGATAAGAAGCACCCTGGCTATGGAGATCAGCATCCCCGATTTGGCATTATAGGAGGGGAAAATGATGTAAAGGAATTAACGGAATTTTTAAAAGTGCTATTGGATATTGGTTTCTTAAATTATCGGAATCCACCTATCGTAAGCTTTGAGGTAAAGCCGCTGGCTGATGAATCCTCAGAAGTGGTTATTGCTAATGCCAAGCGTGTGTTAAGAGAAGCCTGGACAAAAATTTAAAGGAGGAATTAACAATGAAAAAAATTGGATTTATCGGTATTGGTATCATGGGTAAACCAATGGCTAAAAACCTGATTAATGCAGGTTACGATATAATTGCTTATGATATTGTCGAAAAAGCTTTATATGAAATAGTGGAATATGGAGCAGACAGGGGTACATCGCCAAAAAACGTAACAGAAAATAGTGATGTAGTCTTAACTATGCTGCCGAATTCTCCTCAAGTTAAAGAAGTAGTGCTTGGGAAAAATGGTGTCATCGAAGGAGTAAAAGAAGGCCAAATTCTGATCGATATGAGTTCCATCGCGCCTTTGGTTTCCCAGGAAATTGCCAAAGAATTAGAGAAAAAAGGAGTGGAAATGTTGGATGCTCCGGTAAGCGGCGGTGAGGAAAAGGCAAAATCCGGAACGCTTGCTTTTATGGTTGGCGGTAAAAAAGAAGTATTTGAGAAATGCAAAGATATTCTGGATGTTATGGGTGGAAGTGTGACTTTGGTAGGGGATATTGGTGCAGGACAAACCACCAAATTAGCGAATCAGGTTATTGTTGCATTAAATATAGCGGCTGTTGCGGAAGCTATGGTCTTGGGCAAAAAAGCAGGAGTAGATCCTGAAAAGATTTTCAATGCCATTAGAGGCGGTCTTGCCGGCAGCAAGTGTTTGGAAGATAAAACACCCAGGATGTTAAAAGGAAGCTTTGCTCCCGGTTTTAAGATGAAACTGCACTTAAAAGATTTGACCAATGTTTTTGAAACTAGCCGGAGCTTACATACTGCCATGCCATTAACTGCTCAGGTTATGGAAATGATGCAGGTTCTTATCGCTGATGGCAATGAGGAAATAGACCATGGTGGTTTAGCTTTGTTTTATGAAAAAATGAATGGGATTTCTTTAAAACAATAGCGTAATGAAATATAAATATTTATATATATACCCGTTGATATCTATTTTATATTATTTTAAATTGAAAAAAAGGAATTAGAATAAGGAGGGGCATTAATGCCAATTATAGATTCCAGGACAGGAAAAATAAAAAGGGATTATACAGTTGAAGAAT
>DATKYB010000057.1 GCA_035528715.1 Nitrospinota bacterium
ATAAGAGGGGTATTCCCCTCATTTAATGTCACCACTTTTGTGTTATCGTTAACGGGGAGGAAATCTCTGTAGTGATTAATAATTCCTTTCCAGTGGATCACTCTTTGCTCTCCTTACCTTCCTCTACTCTTATTAGCATTGTTTTATCCGCCACTATATCCAATTTATCAATCTTTACTAAGGCTGATTGCATGTTCTCTTCTTTTGCTTCATGGGTCATCATTACAACAGGAACTGACCCCTTTTCCCTTCTTCCTTTTTGAAGAACCGAGGAAATGCTGATATTATGATCACCTAAAACACCTGAGATTTTAGACAGAACGCCGGGTTTATCCAATACTGAAAATCTCAGATAATATTCTAAAACAACTTCTTTTATATCCATATGAGTCAATGGCCGGATACTCTCTTTTCTGTAAGAAAGGGATGGAACCCTAATCTTTTTTTCAATACCAACAATTAGTTCTCTGCTAATATCGACGATATCTCCTACAATAGCACTTCCTGTTGGGAGTGAACCGGCTCCTTTACCAATTAATATGTTCTCCCCTACAACATCACCAGTAGTATAAATAGCATTTAATACTCCATCTACTTTTGAAATGAGATTTTGCATCGGGATCATTGTAGGGTGAACCCTCACATCAATTTTATTATTATATTTTTTAGCGATAGCAAGGAGTTTTATTTTATAACCTAACTCTAGCGCATATTGAACATCCATTGGCGTAATTTTTGTTATCCCTTCAGTATAAACATTTTTTAAAGGAAAATAGGTACCAAATGCAATAGAAGCAAGGATAACTATCTTATGAGCAGAATCTATCCCTTCTATGTCCAATATAGGATCAGCCTCAGCATACCCCTTCTCTTTGGCCTCTTTTAAAACCTCATCAAACTTGCCACCTTCATCTGTCATTTTTGTCAAGATATAATTTCCAGTACCATTAATAATCCCATAAATAGATAGAAAGTTATTAGCCACTAAACCTTCTTTCAGCGAACGAATTATAGGAATGCCTCCACCAACACTCGCCTCAAAGCCTATATTCAATGATTTCTCATTTGCCTTGGTAAAGATCTCCTCCCCATGCTCTGCTAAAAGAGCCTTGTTGGCTGTAACCACATGTTTACCATTATCAAAGGCCTCTAAGATAAATGTCTTTGCCGGCTCAAGACCACCAATGAGTTCTATAACAATATCTATTTCAGGGTCTTTCAATATCTCTTTAGCATCTTTTGTAAGAATATTTTTATTTACTTTGACCGCCCTAGGGGTCTCTATATCTATATCAGCAATCTTTTTGAGATGAAGAACAGCACCCAACCTCTCTTCAATTACTTTACGATTCTCCTTGAGGATTCTTACTACACCCTGTCCTACTGTTCCAAAGCCGATAAGACCAATATTAATTGTTTTCAAATTTGAAATTCCTCTTATTTAGAAAATATTTTTAATCCCCTTTATTGCTTGTTTAGAACGATGTTCATTCTCTATTAATGCGAACCTAACATAATCATCACCATATTCCCCATAACCAATACCTGGGTATACAACAACCTTAGCCTTTTTCAATAATAATTTTGAAAATTTCAATGAACCCATCTTTTTATACTTATCAGGAATCTCGGCCCATAAAAACATCGTTGCCTTTGGCTTTTCAACCTTCCAGCCAATCCTATTAAGCCCTGATACCAAAACATCCCTTCGGCTCTGATATTTACTCCTTATCCTCTCCACACAATCCTTTGGACCATTTAGGGCTATAATGCTGGCAATCTGAATTGGCTGAAACGTCCCGTAATCTAAATAGCTTTTAATTCTTGTAAAAGCCTCTATGATTTTAGAATTACCTACGACAAAGCCCACTCTCCAGCCAGGCATACTATAACTCTTAGAGAGGGTAAAGAGTTCTACACAAACCTCCTTTGCCCCTCTTACCTGTAGAATACTTGGTGCCTTATAACCATCATATACCAGATCTGCATAGGCAAGATCGTGGATTACAATAATATTGTTTTCTTTTGCAAAAGCAACAACCTTTTTAAAGAAGTCCAAATCTACGCAGGTCGTTGTTGGATTATGAGGAAAATTCAAGACCATGGCCTTTGGCCTTGGCCAATGATGCTTGTAACTTTTGATCAGACTTTCTAAAAAATTTTCTCCTTTGATAAGGGGCACATGGACAACATCACCATTCGCAATAATTACTCCGTAAGAATGAATGGGATAGGTTGGAGAGGGTACCAACACTGAATCCCCAGATCCAATTATAGCTAAGGTCAAATGAGAAAGCCCCTCTTTCGAGCCAATAGTAACGATGGCCTCGGTTTCTGGATTAAGATTCACTTTAAAGTTTCTCTTGTACCAGTTAGTAATGGCCAGCCTGAGCTTAGGGATCCCTTTTGAAGCTGAATATCTGTGGTTTCGAGGCTTCTCCGCTGCTTCACATAACTTCTTAACGATATGTTCGGGTGTTGGCTGGTCTGGGTTTCCCATTCCAAAATCTATGATGTCTTCACCCCTTTTCCTCGCTTGTCTTTTGAGCTCCTCAATCTGAGAAAAGATGTAGGGCGGTAAGCGTTTGATTCTCTGAAACGTCCACATATAACTCCCTCATCTACACATATGACTATTTTGCATAACGACCTCTGCATTAAAAGAACTTCTCACAAAGGGACCTGCAAAAACATGGAGAAATCCCATGCCCTGCAACTCCTCTTTGTACTTCTCGAATATCTCTGGTAAGACATATTCCTTAACCGGCAGACTCTTTTTTGAAGGCCTGAGATACTGACCGAGAGTAACTATATCACAATTGACCTGTCTTAAATCTTTCATTACATCAATAACCTCTTTGCGTGTTTCACCTAAACCCAGCATTAGTCCAGACTTTGTGATAATATCTCCTTCCATTTCCTTAATATTCTTTAAAAGATCAAGAGATCTTTGATAATTTGCCTCTGGTCTTACAAAAGGATACAGCCTTGGAATCGTCTCCAAATTATGATTGAATATATCTGGTTTACTATCAACAACCTTTTTTAAGGATTCCACGGATCCTTTAAAATCGGGTGTTAAAACCTCAATGGTTACCTCTGGTGTCTTTTCCCTGACCTCCTCTACTGTTTTAGCAAAATGTTCTGCTCCTCCATCATCAAGATCATCCCTCGTAACTGAAGTTATGACGGTATGCTTAAGATTTAATTCTTTCACTAACTCCGCTATTCTTTTTGTTTCGTTTTTATCCAATGGACCCGGATTGCCCTTTTTTACCCCACAAAATCCACATTCCCTGGTACATATATCCCCCATTATCATAAAGGTAGCTGTGGGCTTAGAAAAACACTCCCAAATATTGGGACAACGAGCAGCTTCACATACTGTATGAAGACCTTTTTTTCGCAGTAGCATCTTCATACGATGAACATCCTCACCATGAGAAGCCCTTTTTACTAACCAAGGAGGAAATCTCTTTTTCATATATTAAAATTATCTTAATAAAATGAAATTATTATTCTTTTAAATATTTAAATACAATACCTTAGAAAATAGTAAAAATTTTATACTATAATTAAATAATGATTAAAGTCAAGATTTTTTGTTTACTCCAAAAATTTCAATAAGCTAATACAGATTTATTCGTAAATTATGATTTCCGGGTAAAAAGAGGATTTTGTCTTATGGTAAAAATTTAGCCTCTTAATATGGATTTGAAGGGAACAGAAAAAAGATATGTTGATTGAAATATCTAAAGTTACAAAACTCTTTTAATTTGAATTGATTTTAATTAAATCTATAAAGAAAACTAAATCCTATTTTAATTTCCTTTCTAAAACCATTTCTATTGACTTCTTTTTGCCTTCAAGTCTTCCCTTTGCCTCTTTTCTATCATCTATCTTAATAGATGTAAGTACTCTGTTTGAATGCTCTCTCATAATATCATGACACTTCCTTATGAGGGGGATAATCTCATCCCATTCTCCTTCGACAACAGTATCCATGGGAGTCAATTTATAAGCAAGACCACTCTTATCAATGACATCTAATACCTTTGCTACATATCTGCTAAGGCTCTCCCCTTTATCTGTGGGGACAATACTAAATTCTACAAGCATTGTGTAACTCCTCTTAAAAAGCGTTTATACATCATTTGTTATTAGAAAACATCTTTTCATTTTTTAATTTAACTATCGTATTTTATAGGTTTTGGAATTTTAAAGAATTTAATTCCCTCCTCTCTCAACTCTTTTTCTTCCTCTAATGTTGATGTGCCCCAAATATTTCTTTCTTCTGCCTCTCCGTAATGTATCTTTCTTGCTTCCTGTGGAAATTCAGAACCCACATATTCAAAATTATCTCGAATGTAGTTGCTGATCTTTCTCGCAGTCTTTCCAGCCATCTTTTCTACATCTGCAATCTTGTTTTTTCTCTCTTCATCTTTTTTACTGCTCTTTGTTCTTATGGCACATGCAGTAATAATCATCTCAACATTTGTATTATTGCAGTTAGGACACGTAATCTGTTTTGATTTCATCTGTTTTTCATAGCTCTTTCGATCTTTAAACCAACCCTCGAACTCATGTCCATTTTTACATCTTAAATCATATGCTATCATTTTTAAATCCTTGATTTTCTAAAAATCGACCACACACCCTATGGCACCATTAAACTGGGGATATCTCGGAACAATAACTTCTCTGCCTGTATTGAGTTCAATCATTTTTTTAATGGCGCCATTCTTTGCGACTCCACCACATAATATCAATTTATCACTTTCAAATCTATTCAATATTGGAAAAATTCTATTAAAGACCGCTTCATTTATCCCGGCACACAGCTCTTCTACCTTATAACCCTCCATTAACTTACCCAGCATCTCTGATTCTCCAAAAGTGGCACACGTAGAATTTATCTGAACAGGATTTTTATAATATTCTCCTAATTTATCTAAAGTTATACCTAATATCCGCGCCATATTGTCGAGATATCTTCCTCCTCCAGCCGCACACTTATCATTCATGATAAAGTCAACCACATCTCCTTCTTTAACAAAAATCACCTTTGAATCCTGACCGCCTAAATCTGTCAATGTAAAATTAGACAATCCTGTCTGATATCTTGCTCCTTTTACATGAGCATTTATCTCACTAATGATTTCAGCGTTTTCTATGTTAAGGTTATTTCTTCCATACCCTGTAATTACTAATTTATCATAATTTTTTAATATTTCAATAGGTACATTTTCTAAAAATGAATGGAAATCAACAAGGTCTATTCTGATTCCCTTTTTACCCTTTTTCCCGAACCTTTTATAGAACTCGACTGTTTCGTATTTTTTCATTTCTATAAAATCCCTACCATTGTAAAAAACAAGCTTTATCTCCCGGCTTCCTAAATCAATACCGATTCGCATTTAATCAATTGTTCCTCTTATTCTTATTTTTTAACATTTCTATAAAACCTTCTATTCTTATCTTACTCCTGGCATCAAGCTCAATGGGATGGTCCCCTTCAAGTGTTAGGATAGGGATCTTATTCTCTTTAGACCTTAAAATAAGATCTTCTAATTGACGATAGCAGAAGGCTTGGACATAGTGAATAAGGCCATGAATCTCTCTTATTCTTACCTGTTCCTCAATATCCCTTATCCTACCGAAGATGCCATAAGGGTATGTATACAATCTGTACTGTTCGACAATATCATCGGTTCTATAAGGCATGGCAAACTGCCTCTGGGTCTCATTAAAAACAACTCTTCCCCCCTTAGCTTCAATAAATTCATATAAGTTGGTGAATATTGGGGGTACCCCTATAAAACCTAATCTAACCTCTCTATTGTTAGGTTTCCTTTTTCTGAGGGAGGAGATAAAATTATCTATATCCTTCTCAAATTTCTCAGGGTCTCCGTTCATATCACTTGTTGAGACCAGATAGAGGTGGTTTTCAAAGCCTGATACAAGATTATCCTCCCATGTCATGCGGTCTATTCTGTGGACTTTTTCCCTAATCTTATCAAGTCTTTTTTTGGATTCAATGACATCCCTCTCTTTTACTTTTAAGGTCTCCATCAGCTTATTGATCTGGAGTCTTAATAGGTCTTTATCCCTATTATATGGATATGCAAAAGGGATAATCTTAACCCCATCCATCTGCAATATCTCCATTAATGCATACGTATTGCTGCAATCCCCCTGAGTAACGGCAATGACCTCTTTTATTTTATGTTTTTTTGCCACAGCATATAACCCCTTGATCCAACCGCACATATTTCTAGGAAAGCCTTTTATCTCTGCGTTTCTAACCAATGACATGCTGTCTTTATCATTAATAAAGATATTGTTTAAGTCCAAAGGAATATTACCCGATGCAAAAATTACCTCTATTGGTATGGTCGTTGTAAATCCGATTTTTCCCATATTATCTCCGGGCACATTTGATATCTAAATAAAATCAATAGTTATCTTTTTCCCTTTTTTAATACCATAGATTTTACTGGCACTCTTCATTGGGACATAAATCTCTAAATTACCCCAACTATTAAAAAGGGCGGACGCAGTCCCCTTTTCCTTTTCAATATAATATTTATTAATCTCATTTATCTCTAATGTCCCCAAAGTGATTTTAAACTTCTTTTTTGATGAGGCAGACAAGGCTTTTCTAAATAAGGACATTTTTATATTGGATACCAGATTCCCGAACTTATCAACATAGACGATTCTCCCCTTTATTCTGTTATTTTCAAGCTCGGATTCTGGGATAGGAATCTGGACATAATTATGAATCTCGTCTCCAAATGAAGATACATCCACGCCTTTAGAAAGCCAGGAGGCAACAGGTGAGAAAATATCCCTTCCATGAAAGGTATCGCCAACCTCATCCAAAAAATATCTTTTTGCACCTAACTCCAATACCTTTTTTAGGCCCGGGTCCTTATAGACAAAGGATAAAACACCATTATCAGGAGAGACAAAATAATATTTATCCGTTAAAGCCAAAATAGGTCTTCGATCACTCCCAACACCTGGATCAACAACAACCAAATGAATCGTATCCTTTGGGAAATAGCGATAGGCAGAACCTAAAATCATTGCAGCCTCTAAAATATTATGAGACTCAATTTCATGTGTTAAATCCACAAAGCTAAGCTCTGGATTTATCTTAAGCATAACCCCCTTCATGGTACCCACATAGGGATCTCTCAAACCAAAATCTGTTATCAGGGTAATAATAGGCCTAGATTTCTCCATAGACATTTCCATCTTTTATCTCTTTTAGCTTTACTGAAATAATCTTTCCCATCAAAGTATCTGGGCCATCCAAGAATATTTTGATGTAATTCCCTGTAAAGCCCTTTAACAAATGATTATCTTTATCCCTTGTGTTTTCGATTAAAACATCTAAACCCTTTCCCAAAAAAGACTTTTTAAACTCAAGGGGCTTCATCCTACCCAGATCCCTTAAAATCTTGCTCCTTTTCTTCCTGATATCAGCTAGAACCTGTCCCTCCATGTTGAAAGCTACTGTCCCCTCTCTCTTAGAAAAATTAAACACATGAAGGTACGTTACCGAAAGCTCTTCGATAAATCTTTTTGTATTCTGAAATCTCTCCTCTGTCTCACCAGGAAAGCCTACCATCACATCAGCTCCAATGCCTATATCAGGAATCTTCTTTCTCAGGTTATTAATCAGTCTTCTGTACAATTTAGAATCATACTTTCTGTTCATTAATCTTAAGATATGGTCATCCCCACTCTGGAGGGGAATATGGAGATGGTGGCATATCTTTGATGAGTGAGCCATAATATCTATGAGTTTATCGCTAACCTCAACAGGCTCTATAGAGCTGAGCCTCAATCTCTTGAGTCCATCTATCTTTTCTATTTCCTCTAATAAATTTGCTAAATTTACACCCTCTCCCAAATCGTTTCCGTAATTTCCAAGGCAAACCCCTGTTAAAACAATCTCCTGATACCCAGCCTTTGTCAACTCTTCAATCTGTTTTACCACTAAATCCGGCTTCTCACTTCTATTCGGTCCCCTTGCCTGCCAAATCGAGCAGTAAGCACAGCTAAAATCGCAACCAGTCTGAATTTTAATAAAGGCCTTTGTATATCCTCTGAATCTTTTTATATATAGGGATGAGAAGTCCCTCTTTTTGTTGATATCCCCTACAATAATTTTGGGTCTATCTAATCTTTTCAAACCATTGAGATACTTAATGATCTCAAATTTTTCTTCATTTCCTAAGATAAGATCTACACCCTTAATCTGAGCAATTTCATCATTTTTTAGTTGAACATAACAGCCTGTCACAACGATAAAAGCATCTTTATTATTATTGATAGCCCTTCTAATCAGTTGTCTTGAGCGGTAATCGCTCTTTCCAGTAACCGTACATGTATTAATGACATAAACGTCTGCTTTTTTATTAAAATTGACCATCTCAAAGTCATTTTTTTCAAAGTCCTCTTGAATTGCCTCGCTCTCAAAATGGTTGAGCTTACATCCAAGCGTTCCTATTGCAACTTTCATTTTGTTTCCTCTACATTTATCTAACCTATAGAATTTATTTACTATTTTAATATTTGTTAGATAAAAAAACAAATAATTTAACTAATACGGTTTCAGTGGTATTTAGAATAAATGGGCTACTTAAGGTTATAGATAACCTTTTTAGGTAGAAATATATAATGAATAGAACCCAACTAAAAATATTTGAGTCTTTAACTCAAAGATTCTAAAAAGGGTAAGAGCGCAGGCAGTTAAAAATCTTGTACAATATTTTTATATATTTATTGAAAGAAGAATCAAAAGTAATATGATCACGAATTACCTTACTTTAAACCCTCTTCCACACCTTCTTTTATCTCATTCCAGTACTTTTTGGCTGCTTTTTCTTTATCCTTCTTAAGATCTTCTGCCAGTTGATCTAACTTTTCGTTTTTGGGACAATCCCTCTTTGCTTTCTCGACATATGCCTTCATGATATCAATGACCCTCTCTGTCTCCCAAAATATTGGTCTGTTACTTTTACTTATTTCAGAGGCAAGTCTTTTGTGGTGTTTAAAGTAATCGATATCCACATCGTAATAACTGTTGACGAGCTTTTCAATTAAGGTTTCAGCCCAGCCCCTGTGAAACCGGCACATTCCCGTATTATCCATGTAAAGCTCCTTTATCATCCTCTCTGCATTCTTCTTGCCCAGCTCTTTTGGCTCTATAAAATCAAAGTCATAATTCGAGAAGTACTTACCCATAATCGGCATGGGCGAAAACATCCCGGGAACCCAGTATTGATTGGGAACCATACAGCCCTTTTCTCCAAAGGCATTATATACAGCATAATCAATCGTATTCTTTTTTAGCTCTTTGTCCAGCTCTTTTGCTGAGTTTCTTATCCCGTTTTTGAACTTTGCACCACGCTCTTCTGACATGATCATATCCAATATCTCAATACCCAACTTTGCATTGCTCATCGAATCCTTAACAACGTCAAAGTTCTTATAATCAAACTTGGGCTCCATGGTTAATCCCAAATCTTCCTTTTTTACTATTCCCTTAGCAATGATTTCCATTATCCAAGAAATGGTCCCCCCTATCTGGATGGCATCAAATCCCAAGCCATCCGCATAGTGATTGAGCTTTTCAGCAGCCCTTTGATCAAAGATTCCGGAATTTGGCCCCATGGTCTCGTAAGGCTCATAATCTTTTTTAAATTTCCCTCTCATCTTTTTACAGACTGCACCACAACGCTCACCACAGGTCTTAAATTTCTTTGGGACGATTGTCTCCTCATTAAACTGTTTGAGATAATGCCCCTCGATAAACTTATTATGTATTTTCATCCTCTCATCGTCTGTAAGGTAGACAGATGCATAATTAAAAGTAAACAGAAGGTCTTTCAATCTTGCGAAATTGACTCCAAAGGTTCCTCCGGTTTCGAATTTTGGGTCGTAGCGATATTTTGTAGTAGCCAACATTGTTTGAGGGATCATTTTTTTACCAAACTCCTCTTTGAAGTATTTGTCCAAATCAATATTATCACCTAAAGAATCTGATCTTTTATAATCTCCTCCATAAATGATACCAACGATACGATGGTCCTGAACCAATTTAGAGCCTAAGCCACCCCTTCCCGCCCAACAATCTACATAGGAGACCTCATGGTTGATAGGAGCAGAACCAATGGCTCCCATAATTGTCTTTAAAGAAGCAGGGCCTGTTGCTAAAACACGACATTTATCAAACTCCTTACCCCACCTTTCAAATACATATTCCTGTAAAGCATAAAAACCGGTTTTATTCTTATAACCTTTCCATATCTCCTCAACATTTATCTTTTTAAAGGATACATCTAGCTTCCCTTCCTTTTTTCTTAGCATAAGCATGGAATAATCATCGCAGGCATTTTTTATGGAAACATAATTTACTCCCAATCCATTAAAAACCGTTCCAGCACCACCCATTGTTGATATATAAAAATTTCCCCAGAGGGGTGAGCCTCCACAAAAAATCAACCTGCTTGTTCCTGGAATGATAGTCCCTGCAAACAAACCCGAACCAAAACAAAAGTAATTTCCCTTCTTGTACATCTTAAAACCATAATCCACTGGACCAATGATATTCTCATCTTCAAGATTCACCTCTTTAAATGACTTTTTTTGAGCATCTATCTCCAAAGCTATTTGTTTGATCATAAGTTTCATCTCCTCCAGAAAAATGATTATCTCTAAACATCATTTAAACAATAATTATACCTTTATACCTTATTAGTATTTATCCACCTATAAATCCCCCTCATCAAAGTTAATAAATTAAAATCCTTATTTAATCTAAAATGTTTTGATGCTAGTTTGTCTTTGAGGTCTTTTTTTCTTATATATATAGTAAAGTACACAAAAGATAATAAGAATAAATAAAATGGAAAACTTTAATCTGTTGATAATGAGAAGAAGAAGTGTAATTTGCTCAGCAAAAAAATAGCCGAGAAAAACAACAATGGGAACGCTGATAAAGGCTCCCAGTGAATCTACAAAAATAAATCTAGGGATACTTATCTTTAAAGTTCCTGCAACCAGATATACGGCCATTCGAAATCCAGCAACAAATCTTGCAAAGAATATTGTCTTATTCCCATGCCTTGAGAAGTAATTTCTGATTTTTACCAAATTCTTTTTTGATAAAAATCTCTTTGGATATCTGAACCTTATAAACCCTTCCCCAAAACTTCTGCCAATAAAATAGACTGTAAAATCACCTACCACAGCCCCAAATATAGCAATGGGGATAACCATATAGAGGTGAGCATAACCTTCATACGCTAAATATCCTCCAGCAAGAATGATCAGATCCTCGGGCAGAGGTAAACCCAATCCTCCCAGAAACAATAATAGAAAAATAACTGAATAGATAAAAAATTCTGAGTGAACAATTAAAAAATTGAATATATAGTCATCTAAAAAATCCAAAATATTACCTTTATATAAACAAAAATAACTTCGCTATCTATACATTATAAAAGTTTTTGTGTCAATTTTAAATTTCGAAATTTGTTTTTTTATACTTGAACAAAATCTTAAAAAAGATATAATTTTATAAATTTTTTTAATATCTTTTTCAAAGGATTATGGATTTAGTAAATGTTTTGATTTTGACTTTTATTCCAATATTTGTAGCTGTCGATATTGTTGGGATTATCCCCATCTTTTTATCGTTCGTTGATGAATTAGATATAAAGACACGAAATAAGATAATATGGCAGTCAATTATTACTGCCACTGTTGTAAGTCTTGCTTTTGCCTTCCTTGGGAAAGGGATATTCATTATTCTTGGGGTTACTGTTGCAGATTTTAAGATTGCTGGCGGCTTAATTTTACTTGTATTAGCTGTCATAGATATAATCTTTCCAGAAAAGAAGAGGCGAGAACCAGGCTCAACTGTAGGGGTTGTTCCTATTGGTATGCCTCTTATTGTGGGTCCAGCTGTCATAACCACTATTATAATCCTGGTAGATATTTATGGTGTAATCATTACTACCATATCACTTATCTTAAACCTGCTTATAGCTTGTATCGCTCTTTATAGCTCAAATATGATCATCAATCTCATTGGAGAAGGGGGATTAAAAGCTACATCGAAAGTTGTGAGTCTTCTCCTTGCTGCTATTGGGGTAATGATGATTAGGCTGGGAATTATTGAAATCATAAACAAGGTGTAATAAAGAACATATAAAATGAAATAGAAAACTTTTTAACTTGCCAAAATTTTTAATTTATACTATATTCACAAAAAATTTTTTAAGAGAGGACTTGTAAAACAGATGATGTCAAATCACATAATGGTACCAAAAGAGATGTTTTTGACAAAAGGAGTGGGACGCCACAGACGAAAATTGGAATCCTTTGAGTTAGCACTCAAAGATGCTGGTATAGAAAAACAAAACCTGGTTAGAGTGTCGAGTATTTTTCCTCCTAATTGTAAGGTTATTTCTCAGAAAAAGGGTATAGAAAAGTTATCCCCAGGTCAGGTCTGTTATTGTGTATTGAGCGAAAACAGTACAAATGAACCCAACAGGCTGATAGCTTCTAGCATTGGGCTGGCTATCCCTTATGATAAAACATCTCACTATGGATATCTCAGTGAGCACCATTCCTTTGGTGAAACAGAAACTATAGCTGGAGATTATGCAGAGGATATAGCTGCGAGCATGTTGGCTGCTACATTAGGAATAGAGTTTGACGAAGACAAAAACTGGGATGACAGAAAAGAACTTTGGCGGATGGATGGAAGAATAGTCCAAACAAGAAACATATCCCAATCGGCCTTGGGAGATAAAAAGGGACTTTGGACCACTGTTTTAGCAGCAGCAGTATTTATCCTTTAATCATTCATTGCCTTTTACAATCCATAGTTGATAAATAGCTGACAATATAATCTCTCCATCCCTTTGGACCAATCCCTTCAACTTTTATCAAACCTTTCATATCTATTTCTGGGTCATGAGTCCCACCAGGTTTTTTAACTAAAACAGCTATATCAACCCCTTCTAAAAGGGGTTTGTCATTAAAACTATCTCCAAGGCCAATGGTTATTATATGAGAATACTTTTTCTCATATAGAGCTTTAAGGATCTCAACCGCTTTTCCTTTATCGTTTTCACCAGTGATATGAAAGAACCTCCCTCCTTTTGTGTATTGATACCCCCTTCTTTTAATCTCTTTTAAAACCTTATTTTGAAGTCTATTATCTCCTTTAATAACAAAAGCTTCATCAAACTCCCTTTTTTTCGATAATAAAGCTTCATTAAAGCTTAAACCGCAAACACTCGAGATTTCTTCTGGTTTCATATCAAAAAATCCTCTAATGTCACAGTTGAGCTTTGTCTTGATATCATCTAATACAAGGCAGAGCTTCTTATAAGGGATTCCTAACTCTATTATCTTATATGCATCATTTTCTTTGGTATATTTAAAGGTGTGTGTAAAATAATCTTTGGGTATAAAGATGCCTCCACCATTTTCTGATATAAAGGGATGAAAGATCTCCATTTTTTTTCGATATTCTTCTATCTCTGCTCTGGTTTTGCTGCTACAGAAGATTAAAGGAATATGATATTTTTTTATTAGGTTAAGAGCAGGAAGAGCAGGTTCAAAGGAATAGGTTGAATGATCAACGAGTGTTCCATCAATATCAGTAAAGATGATTGGATTTCTTTTCAATTCTATTGTCCTTAGAAGTCTTTTAAATACTAGGGAATTTTTTTACTTTATTAATTATATCATTTCAAAAAAACCCATAGAATGTTTGACAAATTATATTCTGTATAATAATATCATAATAATTATATTTATAAAATAATTATAGAAGAACAAAAATGGGTGATTTTCATCAAACAGGCGTAATAACAACCTTACATAGACTGGGAAAACTGGACTTAGAAAATCTGGAAAGAAGATTAGAAAAATATTCCAAAGAAAGACCAATTGCGTTGGTTCTCCCCAGCTTATACTCAGAGCTCCAAGGAGAGGCACTGCCGAAGATTATTGACGAAATAAAAAATGTGCGGTATCTCAAACAGATAGTTGTAGCCCTTGGTATGGCTAATAAAAAAGAGTTCAACCACGCCAAAAAATTCTTTTCTGTTCTTCCCCAAGAGGTGAGAATAATCTGGAATGATGGAAAGAGGTTTCAATCACTCTATAAGCTTTTAGAAAATAACGGACTGGACATCGGTGAACAAGGAAAAGGAAGATCAGCATGGATGGCCTATGGATATGTCCTGGCAAGCGGTAAGAGTCAGGTTATTGCCCTTCATGACTGTGATATTCTTACATACAGCAGAGAGCTTTTAGCAAGGCTATGTTATCCAACAACTAGCACTACCTTGGACTACGAGTTTTGTAAAGGATACTACAGCAGGGTTACGAATAAGCTCCATGGAAGGGTTACGCGTCTTTTAGTAACCCCCCTTATTAGGGCTATGGAATCTGTCATAGGTAATAATTTACATAATGTCCCTTTCCTCAGCTATCTTGATAGTTTTCGCTATCCATTAGCAGGAGAATTCTCCATGGATGCTGATTTAGCAAGAATAAATCGTATACCAGGAGATTGGGGCCTTGAGGTCGGCGTTTTAGCAGAGGTGTATAGGAACTGTGCAATTAATCGAGTATGTCAGGTAGAACTCTGTGGAAATTATGACCATAAGCACCAAGTTCTATCTCCTGACGATCCTGAAAAAGGCCTTTTAAAAATGTCCATCGATATCTGTAAAAGTATATTCAGAACCTTGGCAACTGAAGGTGTAGTTTTTTCGGATGGTTTTTTTAGAACCTTACAAACAAAATATCTAAGGACAGCACAAGACAACATCAAACGCTATGAGGATGATGCTGCAATAAATGGACTTGGTTTTGATAGACATGAAGAAGGACTGGCTGTTGAAGCCTTTACTAGAGGAGTAAAGATGGCGAGCGAGGTCTTTTTAGAAAATCCCTTTGAAATAAGACTGATACCAAATTGGAACAGAGTCGACGCAGCGATTCCTGACTTCTTGCCTATGCTCAATGATGCAGTAGAAAAAGACAATGAGTAGAATCCTTAGGAGTCTTTTTGTTCAATATATTAAAGATGGTCCTACAAACCCCATTCTTCTATAAGATATGATTTCAAAATCTCACTTATTCTCATCATCAACAAAAAGGGCAATTAGATTATCTCATCTTATAGGGAGAATATAATTTATGAAAAAAAATAATATTAACAAAATGAGAAGAGATGCAAACGACATATTTAAACATGGACTGAGGGCAGTTGATCCCATTGAAGCCATTAAGACCCATGTAAAATTAGATGGAAATACTTTGAAAATAGATGATAAAGAAATTGATCTTTCTCAATTCAAGGAAATTTATTTGGTTGGAGGGGGTAAGGCTGGAGCCTCTATGGCTCTTGCCTTAGAAGAACTCCTTGGAGATAGGATTAAAGCAGGCGTTATAAATGTAAAATATGGTCATGTAGAAAATTTAAAGAGGACAAAGATAAATGAGGCTGCCCACCCTGTTCCAGATGAGTCAGGGGTTAAAGGAACCCTTGAGATTTTAGAATTAGCAAAGAATAGAGATGCTGACGATCTTATTATATGTGTAATTTCGGGAGGAGGATCGGCCTTAATGCCTTATCCATCTGAAGGTATTACCCTCGAGGAAAAACAGCTCGTTACAAAGCTCCTTTTAGACTGTGGAGCAAATATAATTGAGATAAACACTATAAGAAAACATATTTCTCAGATTAAAGGTGGTCAACTTTCCAGAATTGTCTATCCGGCCAGTCTAATAACCCTGATATTATCTGATGTTATTGGTGATGATCTCCAATCAATTGCATCAGGCATGACAGTTCCTGACCAAACCACTTTTGAAAATTGTGTAAATATCCTAAACCGTTATGATTTACTAGAAAAAATACCTCTCTCCGTAAAAGAACATTTAAACAAAGGTCTAAAAAATTTGATTAGTGAAACCCCCAAGAAGGGAGACCCGGTATTTAAAAAGACCCGTAACTTTGTCATTGGAAGTAATATACTCGCAGTAAAGGCTGCGGAAAAAAGAGCAAAGCAACTCGCATACAATACTCTCATCTTATCTACCTATATTGAAGGAGAAACAAAATATGTTGCCTTGATGCATGCAGCCATTGCAAAAGAAATCCTAAGCTCTGGAAATCCTATAGAAACTCCTGCGTGTGTTATCTCCGGTGGTGAGACTACTGTAACGATAAAGGGTAACGGTAAAGGAGGAAGAAACATGGAATTTTCATTAGCTGGGTCCATTGAAATTGATGACCTTAAAAATGTTGTTATTCTCAGCGGAGGAACTGATGGTTCTGACGGACCTACTGATGCTGCAGGAGCTATTGGAGACAACTATACCATAAAAAGGGCAATGGAATTAAATCTTGATCCTCATGTATATCTTAAAAATAACGACTCCTACAATTTTTTTAAAGAATTGGAAGACTTATTAATAACCGGTCCTACCAATACTAATGTTATGGACCTGAGAATCATGCTTGTTCAATAGAGGTGGTTGTCTTTGAGGCCCAATAAACAAAAAAAATATCTTGTTGGATTAGAGTTTGGTGGTACAAACATAAAAGCAGCTCTCTTTGACAATACACCCAAGATTATCCAGCAAGAATTTCAGCCTACCCATGCCCAATTAGGGGTTGAAAGTGTATTAAAAAGAATCAAAAAAATTATTCATAATCTCATCGATAAAGAGAATATTCTCTCCAATCATTTAATGGGAATTGGTATTGCCTCACCAGGACCTCTTGATACAAAGAAAGGGATAATTTTTAATTCTCCAAATTTACCAGGATGGAAACGTGTCCCTTTGAAAAATGTTATCAAAAGAGAATTTAATGTTCCTGTAATATTAGAAAAGGATACAAACGCAATTGCCTTAGGCGAGTATTGGATGGGAAATGGCAAAGGTGTTGATCATCTTATTTGTATCACCATTGGCACAGGAGTTGGTGGAGGAATAATATTAAACGGTCAAATATGGCATGGCAGAGATGATCTGGGAGGCGAAATTGGACATATGATTATTGAAAAAGATGGCTTAGAATGTAATTGTGGTAATAAAGGATGTTTAGAGGCATTTGTTTCTGCTACTGGAATTGTAAAGAGAACTATCCAAGCTTTAAATAAAGGAAGGGTATCCTCCCTATCAAAAAAGAGGAACAAACTGACTTCAGAATTGATATTTAATGAGGCAAAAAAGGGGGATAGGTTATCCCTGGAGATAGTCCACGAAACAGCAGAATATCTCGGTATAGGATTGGCGAACCTAGTAAATATTTTAAATCCGGAAATAATAATTTTAGGCGGAGGAGTTAGTCATTCAGGGGAAATTCTCTTTAGACCAACACTAAAAGAATTAAAGAAGGGGGCTTTTTTAAGGGGTGTTGAACATTTAAAAGTCCTTCCTTCAAAATTAGGTAATAAAGCAGGGATTTTAGGCTCGATTTATCCTTTTTTCCATAAAACTTAAGATGCAGAAAAAGATAGTATTCATTTTTATTATTATCTTTACTGTTTTCTATATCAATCCTCTCTATTCCTATTATTATAAAGAGTCAAAAGGATCATCAATTGACAATATTCCATTTACTGAAAAAGAGGAATTAACATATAGTATAACCTGGATGGGAATATCTGCAGGAACAGCCAAGATGTGTATCAAAGGAAAAATCAATAAATGGAATAAGGAACTCTATCATATTGCATCTCAAGCAGATTCCTCAGAATTCGTATCCCTTATATATAAAGTTAAAGATAGGGTTCATTCCTATATTGATACCTCTGGCATCTATCCATGGTATTACTCAATCATGCAGAGGGAAGGTCGCTATAGAGCGAACAGGATTATTATCTTTGATCAAGAAAATAATAAGGCTTTTTTTACAAAAAATGATAATCCTCCACTAGAATTTTCTGTTCCGTCAATGGTACAGGATCCCCTCTCAACCCTTTATTTTCTTAGAACCAAGGACTTAACTGTTGGAAAATCTGTTTATATAGATACTTTTTCAGGCAAAAAGACACATAGAGTAGAGGTTCAAATAGTAAAAAGGGAAAAACTAAAAACAATATTTGGCAAAATAGATACTATCTTAACAAAAGCAATTTTAGAAAATATAGATTTTAAAGGGATTTTTAGACATAAAGGAAATATCTTTATATGGCTTACAAATGATAAGAAAAAGCTTCCTGTAATGATGAAAACAAGAATTTTTATTGGTTCTGTTAATGCAAGGTTGATTGACTATAAAGAATAGGATCTGTTAAGCTATTTTTAAGAGTTTCTCTATAGTTTGCTTAACTTCGGTAATTGAGAAAGGCTTTACCATATAACTATCAGCACCAGCATTGAGAATTTTTTTGGCTATTGTGGGAGAAGAGTATTCCACTATAACACAGACCGGCAAATCTGGCTTTTTAGATTTTATCTCCTCAAGCATCCCAATCCCTCCGTTGGTTATGACAAGAGAAAAATCTTCTTTTTCTAAAAGGGATAATGCTTCTTGACTATCTCTTCTACTTATGGCATTGAAACCAAAAAGATTAAGGGAATCTTCCATAACCTTGCAAACATTCTTTTCTTTGTCAACAAATAATATCTTTTTAGTTTTTTCCATTTAATATCTTAAGTAAAATCAATATATTAAGTTTAAAATATCAAATCTATTTAATTGTGCAATACTTGTGCCATAATATTACAAGAAATAAAAAACCCCTTACCATTTGTAAGGGGTTGAATATATTTAAGTTAATTTAATAAAAAGAAAAGGCCTTTTATTAGATATATAAAAGGCCTTACCTCAAGAGTTACAATTTTGTATATTTAATTTTAGAAAATAGTTTTAATCCTTAAAATTCAGATACTTATTAAGATATTGAGAGAGTTACATTTTTGTACTCTTCAGTAGAAATTATCCTTTTTCTTTTATCCCAAGCTTATCCATCTTATACTTCAATATTCTTTTGCTTATTCCTAACATCTTGGCTGCATGGCTCTGAATATAATTTACATCTTTTAAAGCGCTCAATATGATATCTCTTTCAAACTCCTCTTCAGCATTATCAAATGACATCTCTCCCTTTAAAACCGAGGCTTTCAAAAGATTTATTTTCGTCATATTCCTCAGGCTTGAGGGAAGGTCTTCAACAGAAATCGTATCACTTTTTGAAAGTGCCACAGCCCTTTCTATTACATTTTCCAATTCCCTCACATTACCAATCCAAGGGTAATTTAAAAAGATATCCAATACCTCTGGAGATGTTTTCTTCACCCTTTCATTGTGATCTTCAGCATTCTTCTTGAAAAAATGATGCACTAAGAGAATAATATCCTCTTTCCTTTCTCTTAAAGGGGGAAGAAATATAGGGACAACATTTATACGATAGTAGAGATCACCTCGAAAATTCCCCTTCTCGACCTCTTTTTCTAAATCCTTATTTGTTGCTGCAACTATCCTTACATCAACCTTTACACTCTTTGTCCCGCCTACTGGAATAAACTCCTTTTCCTGAATAACTCGCAGTATCTTGGCTTGAACAGAAAAAGCTAAATCTCCTATCTCATCTAAAAAGAGGGTGCCTGAATCTGCCATCTGAAATCTTCCTATTTTTTTACTATTCGCATCAGTAAAAGCTCCCTTCTCATGGCCAAAAAGCTCATTTTCTATCAAAGTCTCAGGTATAGCTGCACAGTTCATTGCAACAAATGGCTTATCTCTCCTGAGGCTGTGAAAATGAATAGCCTTTGCCACTAATTCTTTACCCGTACCGCTATCACCATATATCAAGATATTATTCTTTCGTGGGGCTATCCTTTTGATAGTCTCAAAGACTTCTCTCATTGCCTTGTTTTTACCAATGATATTATCAAAACTATAAGTCTTATCTACCTCCGCTCTAAGATACTGAACCTCCTTTTCAAGGTCTAGGTTTCTTAGGGCCTTCTCTACAATTAAGTTGATTTCATCAACATTAAAGGGTTTTATAATATAATCATATGCCCCCAACTTCATTGCTGTTACTGCTGTCTCGATAGCTTTCGTAGCTGTAATCACTATGATAATCAAATCCTTATCAATCTCTTTTAATTCCTTTAAGACCTCAATACCATCCATGCCTGGCATTAAAATATCTAGAAAAATAAGATGAGGATAATCCTTCCCTACACTCTTTATAGCCTCCTCACCACTTTCAACAGTAAGGACACTATATTTATCCTTCAAAATCATTCTTAAAGACTCCCTGGTACTTAATTCATCATCAACCACTAATATCTTTTTTTTCATGTTTTGATACCAAAGATAATTAAGAAACTGTTATAAATCTATAGGAATGAAAATCATAAAGGTGCTTCCTTTGTCTTTACTACTTCTTACTGTAATCCTTCCCTTATGAGCACCAACTATTTTGCTTGCTATGGTTAAACCCAACCCCAGGGACCCAGGTTTTGTAGTAAAAAAGGGTATTGTTATACTTTTTAACGAATCCTGAGATATACCACAACCCGTATCAGAAATCTGAATTTCTATATATCTCTTGTCCCTTGCAGTACAAGTATCCGTTCTTATAGAAAGGAACCCTCCCTTTTGCATTGATTGAATAGCATTTAAAATAATATTCGATAATGCACGGGTTATCTCTTTTTTGTCAAACCTAATATCTGGAATTTCCCTCAAGTACTCTTCAGAAATCTCTATTTTTTTTGTTAATAACTCTTCCTTATAATTCAACAAAATTAAATTTATTATATCATTAATATTATTTCTCTTCAAACTAAGTTGTAAAGGATAGGTTAATCTTGATATATCTTCAACAAAATTATTGAGTCTGTCTACCTCTTGAAGAACAACATTATAGTAATTTACTCTAAACTCTGAATCTGTAAATTTCTCAGGCCAAAGTTGGAGAAAGGTCTTGATTGATACCAAAGGGTTTTTTACAACATGGGCTAATCGAGTAGCCATTTCATCCATTATCTTATACTCTGATAAATCCTTTTTAACGATTTTTGCTTTCTCTATAATAGATAAATCATAAAAAACAATGATTCCACCATAGATATTACCTTTATTATCCTTTAGCAACGAAAACCCGACGCTCACTGGAATCCATTTTCCGAGTTTAGACATCCATCTTGTTTCGTATCTAAAATATGTTCTTTCTTCTTTTATCGCATTCATAATAAGATGTTCGAGGTTAGCATCAAGCACAGATATGCCTTTTTTCAAAATATCTTTCTCTTCATAACCTAAAATCTCAAGAACCTTTGAATTGAAATTAGTTATAACCCCTTTATTGTCTATTAATAAAACCCCCCATTGAGCCTTTTCTAATACAACAGATACCCTCTCTATTCTCTTTAAAATATCTCTATCGCCTATTAGATCACTTATAATTTTAGATGTTTGAGAGGTTAATTTCAAAAGAATATCCATCTCTGTATGAGAATAGCTCTCACGGGACCTCTTTTCTCCAAATATATAAAGTCCTATAATTTTATTCTTTACTATTAATGGAATGCAAAAAGATGCATCCAATAATTTCAGGAGAGTAGTCAATTCTCTAACTTTCTCTTCCTCATTATCTCTATAGACAACTGAGGGACAATCTTGTAACTTCTCAAAAACAGATAGATCTTGTTTTAGTTTAAGAGATTTCAATAACTCTATTTCATTGTCTGAAAAACCTAATGAGGACTTAAGAACTAAATGATTGTTTTCTTCCAAAAGAAAGATAGCTATTCTTTCTATATCCATAATCTCTGAAAAAACTTCTTTGATATTTTCTAAAAAGATATCCAAGTTATCTATGGAACTCATTAGGTTACTGAATTTTTGAATTAATAACCCATTGAAAGGAGGAGAATAATCCTTCTTCAATCTCTTAAAACTTTTTTTCCATCTCTTATCAAATAATCCCTCAATATTTGTAATTCTATCTTTTTTTGTCAGAACGAATCCCCTTTTTATAGCAGTCTCAAGTTCAATAATATTTCCTGGCCAATCATAATCTTGTAATTTCTTAATAAGTTCAGAGGTAAAACTCTTCTCTGTAAGGCCCGTTGCTTTTTTGATGTCTCTCATTGTCATTTCAATAAGCCTTGGTAGCTCTTCCGTTCTTTTTCTAAGGGGCTTAAGATGAATTGTGATCACACTTAATCTAAGATATAATTCCTCCAAGAATTCATTAGCCTCTACAGATTGAATCAAATCTTTTGAAGTTGATGTAATGATCCTTATATCTAATGGAACCTCTCTTTCTCCATTTATTTCACCCAGCTTGCCTCTTTCTATAAAATCCAAGAATTTCAACTGAATATCTAAAACCATGCTTTCAATGTCTTCTATAAACAGAGTACCTTTGTGGGCTAAACTGAGCTTCCCATCAATCTTCTTACCAAATTCATCAAAATATCCAAAAAGAGCCTTTTCGAGATCCTTTGATGTCAATGCCTTACAGCTGATTCTGAAAAATGGACTATTACTTCTTATCCCACTCTCATGAATTATTCTCGCTATCTCAGCTTTGCCCGTCCCAGACTCTCCCGATATGATTACGGGGAAATTGCTTTGGATTGCAGATTTAACTTTATCGACAATCTCAGAACCGAATTTCTCTAATTTGCTTAATAATTCAGAATCATCTTCTGGAAATAAGGAAGAATTATCAGCTTCATCTTGTATGTAGCTTATCTTTTCTAATACTGTCTTTGCATCAAAAGGCCGTGAAATAAAACCCTTGACCAAATCTTTAAATACAATCTTCCCTTCTATTAGAAACGCTTCATCCACTACCATAAAAATCTCTGTATCTTTAAAAGCCTTTTGTAATCTTATAATTTCTGAAGCTCTAAAGGGCCTGACTGGTTTTAGTAACAAAACATCTATCTCAACCAGTTTTAAAACCGATAATGCTTCCTCTATATTGTCACAAGTCAAAACAATATAATATTTTTCCAGGATTCTTTTTAAACTCTGCCTATCCCTAAAATCCTGATCGATTATTAATATCTTTTTAGCCCGATTTGGCATATCATCTCTTTCACTAAAAATTCTGATAAAATAAGATGTTATTCTTTAATACAATTTAACCCCTCAGAAAATTAATACAACATTACTCTACCTTTATCGGCATTTAAGAAAATAAAATTAAATTTGATTTTACAATAGGATAGAAAATTTAATATATAGAGAAACGTTTAATTAGTAGAGAAAAAATAAAGGCATAATAAAAAATCTATATCTTCTTGTTTTTAAATCTATTAAGAGAATCAAGGGGTAAATTTATATAAAA
>DATKYB010000058.1 GCA_035528715.1 Nitrospinota bacterium
CAAACTGGTACCTGAAGGTGTAGAGGGAAGGGTACCATACAAGGGTTTCCTTTCTTTTAGTGTTCAACAGCTCATAGGAGGGGTAAGGGCTGGCATGGGTTACTGTGGCTGTAAAGATATAGCTGAATTAAGGAAAAAGGCCAGGTTTATCAAGATAACTTCATCAGGGCTTAAAGAAAGCCATGTCCATGATGTTATTATTACGAAAGAGGCGACGAATTACCAAAGATAATAATCTTTGATATAACCAGAATAGATCTGTAGAAATTATAGAAGTAGAGAGAAACGATATAAAGATAGTTGGAAGTTCTTGTGTTAAATCCTAAAGATAAATCCACCATCATATATAAAGGTGGTAGAGTATATTTAAATTTTGAATAGCTTTCAATCCTGGATTAAAAAATGAGAAAAAAAGAAACTGAACTTGATAAACTTGCCAAAAAAGATGTTGATGAATCAAAGAAAAAAGATGAACAACCAGAAGAATCTGAAAAAAAATTCTTTGAGATGAGATTTGCTAGATTTGTAGCGCTTGCTGGTATAGTATTCTTAAGCTTCCTTATCCTCCTTTTGTTAACATGGTTATTACCCTCCGACAAAAAAACTCCTGAAGAACAAAAAGTAGCCGTTATTGATGAGGCAAAAAAAGAAAAGATTGCCCCTGAGCTGATAGTATACTCCTTTGATCCCTTCTTTGTTCCACTGGTTAGCTCCCCGAAAGAAAAAAATTTTTTAAAGATTGGTCTGGATGCAGAACTAAGTTCAGCCATGCTCAAAAAAGAGATAGGAAGCAATCTGCCAGAGATTAGAAGCTCCATATTTAAAACTATTACGAGTAAATCGGTAACTGATATTAAAAATCCAGAAGGCAAGAGCAGGTTGAAAAATGAAATAACTGCTAAGATTAATTCGCTGCTGCGCTCAGGAACTATAAAAGAATTATACTTTTCTCAATTTATTATTCAGTAATTTCAATGATGACGGATATTCATAAAGAAAAGATTTTGGTATTTGACTTTGGCTCTCAATATACGCAGTTGATTGCGAGAAGGATTAGAGAAAGCAATGTCTATTGTGAGATCGTTCCGTATGATATCAGCTCAAAGAAAGTTAAGAAATTAAAACCGAAGGGAATCGTATTCTCAGGCGGACCTGCAAGCATCTATTTACCTAAAAGCCCTGTTTGTGATAGAGACATCTTCAATCTGGATATACCCATTTTGGGTATCTGCTATGGGATTCAGCTAATGGTCTATCTAATGGGTGGAGAGGTTGAAGGGTCAAAAAAAAGAGAATATGGAAAGATTAAGCTTCAGGTCTTAGATGATTCTGATTTGTTTTATGGATTGGGAAATAAATCAAAGAGCCTGACAGTCTGGATGAGCCATGGTGACAAGGTCACGAAGATTCCAAAAAATTTTTCAATTATTGCAAAGACAGACAATTCTCCTATCGCGGCTGTAAGGGATAAAAAATCCCGGCTGTATGGCCTTCAATTTCACCCTGAGGTCGTTCATACCCCCAAGGGTAAAGATATTCTCAATAATTTTATATTTAGGATTTGTCGTTGCTCTCCTGAATGGACGATGAAATCCTTCATTGAATATTCAATACAGAACATCAAAAAGACAGCAGGCGATAAGAAGGTTGTGTGTGCCCTAAGCGGTGGGGTCGATTCATCTGTAGTTGCTCTTTTAACCCACAAGGCCGTTGGAAAGGAACTAACGTGTATTTTTGTTAACAATGGATTATTAAGAAAAGATGAAGAGCAACAGGTAATAGAGACCTTTAAGAAAAATTTTGATATAGACATTCATTATGTTGATGCAAAGATGAGGTTTTTAAACAGGTTAAGAAATGTTGTCGATCCGGAAAAGAAGAGAAAGATTATTGGCGAAGAATTTATCTCTGTCTTTGAAGCCGAGGCCAAGAAATTTGGCAAGGTCGATTTTCTGGCTCAGGGCACTTTATATCCGGATGTTATTGAGAGTACTTCCCACAGAGGTCCATCAGCAACCATAAAGACACATCATAATGTAGGAGGGCTTCCTAAAAAAATGAGATTTAAACTTATAGAGCCTCTTAAGGAACTATTCAAGGATGAGGTGAGGTGTTTGGGCAAGGAACTTGGTATTCCCAAACACATCTTGTCAAGACATCCCTTCCCAGGGCCTGGGCTTGCAGTGAGGATTCTTGGACCGGTTACAAAAGAAAGGATTAAGATATTGCAAGAGGCAGATGCGATACTTATCGAAGAGTTAAAAAAGAAAAATCTCTATGACGACATCTGGCAGGCCTTTGCTGTTTTATTGCCTATAAAGACCGTTGGAGTTATGGGTGATGAAAGAACATATGAGAATGCTATTGGAATAAGAGCTGTTACGAGCTTGGACGGGATGACCGCTGATTGGGCAAGGATACCGTATGATGTTCTTAATAAGATTTCTAATAGGACCATCAATGAAGTTAAAGGGGTAAACAGAGTGGTCTTTGACATAAGTTCTAAACCCCCAAGCACTATTGAATGGGAATAACAGATGCAACATTCCGATTTTGTCCATCTTCATCTTCACACAAAATATAGTCTTTTGGATGGTGCCATAAGATTGGACCCTCTTTTTAAAAAGGCAGATGAGCTTAAAGTTCCTGCTATTGCTGTCACAGATCATGGCAATATGTTCGGTGCAATCGAGTTTTACAAAAAGGCTAAGAAGAACGGGATAAAACCTATTATTGGTTGCGAGGTATATGTTGCTTCTCAAAGCAGATTTGAGAAATCTCCAAATCACGGAGGAGAAGGTTCAAACCACCTTACCCTTTTAGTAAAAAACCAAAAGGGTTACAAAAATTTAATAAAATTAGTAAGTTCAGGTTTTATAGAAGGATTCTATTATAAACCTAGGATTGATAAAGAGTTGCTTGCAAAGCACTCTGATGGTCTGATAGCCCTGAGCGGGTGTCTGCACGGAGAGATACCGCAACTTTTGGCTCAAGAGAGAGAGGGGGAGGCAAAAAAGGTCGCTTTGCAACATAAAGAAATAATGGGAGACAACAAGTTCTATTTAGAGATACAGGACCAAGGCATTGATGGGCAAGATAAGATA
>DATKYB010000059.1 GCA_035528715.1 Nitrospinota bacterium
TTCATTTAATAATCCCTACGGGGCCTGTCCAGGCTGTGATGGATTAGGAATGAATAGAAACCTTGATCCTGACCTTATTGTTCCAGATAAGAAAAAATCAATCAGAGCAGGTGCTATAAAACCATGGGAGAAGAAGAATACAATCTATTTTTATCAAATGCTGGATGCTCTGTCCAGCCATTATCAATTCAAGCTCGAGACTCCCTTTGAGAAATTAGATAAAAAGATACAGGAGGTATTACTTTACGGCTCAAAAAACGAAAAAGTAAGGTTCTACTATGAGAGAGACAATAAGAAAATTTTTTACCACAGGGTCTTTGACGGAGTTATAGGCAATCTTGAAAAAAGGTATAAAGATACTGAATCGCATTATATCAGAGGAGAAATTGAAAGGTATATGAGTATACGACCCTGTTACATTTGCAATGGCGCAAGATTAAAACAAGAAAGCCTCTCTGTAAAAATAAAGGGAATGAGTATTGTGGATATCTCAAGACTATCGATATCCGAGGCCCTAAAATTCTTTATAGAACTCAAGCTGACTAAGCAAGAATTTCTAATTAGCAGGAGAATCTTAAAGGAAATAAAAGAGAGATTGACCTTTTTAATTAATGTGGGATTAGACTATTTAACCATCGATCGATCTGCTACAACCCTTTCAGGTGGAGAGGGCCGGAGGATTAGATTGGCCACCCAGATAGGTTCAGGCCTAGTAGGGGTTTTATATATATTAGATGAACCAAGTATAGGGCTGCATCAGAAGGACAATAAAAGACTTTTAAATACATTGTTAAAGTTGAGAGATATGGGAAATACGATCATTGTTGTTGAACATGATAGAGATACCATTTTAACTGCTGACCACGTTATTGATTTGGGTCCAGGCGCTGGCGTACATGGAGGAAGAGTTGTTGCCTTTGGTAGTCCTAAGAATATATTAAAGTGTAAGGATTCTCTTACTGGAAGATATTTATCAAATGATCTGATCATTCCCATTCCTAAAAGAAGAAGAAAAACTAAAGGAAAATATATTACAATTTATAAGGCAAAGGAAAACAACCTTAAGGAAATAGACGTCAGAATACCCTTAGGAGTCTTTAGTTGTATTACAGGGGTTTCTGGTTCTGGAAAAAGCACCTTAATCATAGAGATATTATATAAAGCACTAGCCCAGAGATTCTATAGATTACTGGACAAACCTGGTGTTTTTGAAAAGATTAAAGGTATAGAATATATTGATAAGGTTATTGATATTGATCAGTCACCTATTGGAAGAACTCCTCGTTCCAATCCTGCTACCTATACAGGGGTCTTTACATATATAAGGGAGATCTTTTCTCTGGTACCAGAGGCAAAAAAGAGAGGTTATAGACCTGGAAGATTTAGCTTCAATGTAAAAGGGGGTAGATGTGAGGCTTGTCAGGGTGATGGAATTATAAAGATAGAGATGCATTTTTTACCTGATATTTATATTAAATGTGAAGTGTGTAAAGGAAAGAGATTTAACAGGGATACATTGGAGATTATGTACAAAGGAAAAAACATAGCAGAAGTATTAGATATGACTGTAAAACAGGCCATGGAATTTTTTGAGAATATCCCACGAATAAAAAATAAACTTAAGACGATTTATGATGTTGGCCTCGGTTATATTAAATTAGGGCAATCGGCAACGACTCTTTCAGGTGGCGAAGCTCAAAGAGTTAAGCTTTCTAAAGAATTATCTAAGAGAGATACTGGACAGACATTATATATACTGGATGAGCCAACAACCGGACTTCATTTTGCAGATATTCAGAACCTTTTGAATGTCTTGAATAGATTAGTCGATGCTGGGAATACAGTTGTGGTTATTGAACACAATTTAGATGTGATAAAGACAGCCGATTATATAATAGACCTTGGACCTGAAGGAGGGGAGATGGGAGGGGAAATCGTAGCAAGAGGGACCCCTGAAGAGGTTTCAGAAGTTAAAGACTCTTACACAGGTCATTTTCTACAAGAGATTTTAAACTCTCATTAACTAAAATGCGAAATATTAAAATGATATTAGAATATGATGGAACCGATTATCATGGATGGCAGATTCAGGATCGTGAACCTACAATACAAGAAATTATAGAAGATAGGTTAAAAAGTATAACAAAAGAGACTATAAGAACTATTTCTTCTGGCAGAACCGATGCGGGTGTTCATGCCTTGGGACAAGTAATTAATTTTTATACGAAAAGCTCTATGGATAATCTCTCGTTTTTAAAAGCTATGAATTCATTATTGCCAAGAGATATTGCAGTAAAGGAGGTTATGGATGTTCCATTAGATTTCCATGCCAGGTTTTCAGCAAAAAGCAAGACTTATAAGTATTTGATACTGAATTCTCCCATAAGAAATGCATTTTACGAAAGATATTCATGGCATATTCCCTACCGGTTAGATTTAGAATTAATGAAAGAGGCTTCAGATTATATTGAGGGTACCCATGACTTCTCAACTTTTAGAGCATCTTCATGTGGAGCTCGAAATCCAATAAGGACTATTTTAGGGTCAAATATTGAAAGAATAGAAAATTTAATAGAGATTACTATTGAGGCAAATGCCTTCTTACAATACATGGTAAGAAATATAATAGGAACATTAATAGAAGTTGGTAGAAAAAAAATAAGACCGATTGATATAAAACTTTTAATTGAAAAAAAAGACAGAAAAAAGGCTGGACCAACATCTCCTCCTCATGGCCTATTTTTGTTATCTGTTAGTTACTGAAAATTATCGTTTGACACTAAATATCTATATATGCTATCAATGATTATTTTTTAAAACATTTTATTTTAAAAGGACTTACACTTCTATTCATGGAAAATAATAAACTGTTTACTCCTTCATTAGAAGAGTTTCTAAAAAAGACAAAAAAGGGAAACCTTATTCCAGTTTATATCGAGGTTCTTGCTGATTTAGAAACCCCTGTTTCAGCATTTCTTAAGCTGGATCAAGGCGATTACTCCTTTCTGCTTGAGAGTGTGGAAGGTGGTGAAAAATGGGGTAGGTATTCATTTCTAGGAATTTCTCCTATACAGATGTTTAGAAGCAAGGGGAATAAAGTTGAGATCATTACGAATGGAATGATTGAAGAGAAGATAGTAAAAAGAGACCCTCTAGACTTTTTAAAAGAGCTCATTTCTAGATATATTCCTGTTGAGACAAAAGAGCTGCCCCGATTCTATGGTGGTGCTGTGGGATA
>DATKYB010000060.1 GCA_035528715.1 Nitrospinota bacterium
CACCTTAAAGAAAGGCTGGATTGCTAGTTCGTCTACAACTTTGGTCCGAGACGGAAAGATAAATATTATTGTCGATCCAGGCATCAACAGAAGAAAGCTTCTCAGCGCTCTGAAAAGAGAAGGACTAAAACCAGAAGATATTGATTATGTATTTATGACCCATTTCCATCCTGACCATAATTACCTTGTTGGAATCTTTCCGAAAGCCAAGGCCCTTGATGATGAGCTTGTTTATGATGACGATAAAGAATATGAGCATGGTGGGAAGATTCCAGGGACAAATTTAAAAATCCTCTCTACCCCAGGACACGAGAAATCCCACGGATCGCTTATTGTTCCAACAGAAAAAGGAACCGTTATCGTCGCCGGTGATGTTTGGTGGTGGAAAACAAGTCATAAACAGAAAACAGACAGGGAATCCTTGCTTAATTTAAAAGACATGTATGTCAAAGATAAAAAGGCATTACTAGAAAGTCGGAAGAAAATATTGGAAATCGCTGACTGGATTATCCCCGGACACGGAAAGATGTTTAAAAATCCAACTAGAACTTAAAAATTCTACCGCTGACTAAAAATGGCTGAAATTTTCCCCCTGATAAAAGAGATATGGTAAAATACTTTTATGTCTGAGACAGAAAAACCAAAAATTGAGAAGTGGGAAGTGCTTAAAACAGAAGACATTTCTCCTGCTCCCTGGTTTCCTCTTTTCGTCGACAAGGTTAGATTACCTCACACAGGGAAAGAAATCGAGTATTATCGCGCTGAATTAGGTCATGTGGCGATGATAGTGGCTGTTACACCTAAGAAAGAAGTCATTCTTGCTAGGCAATATAAACACGGGGTCCAAGAGATAACTCATGAATTACCAGCTGGAAGGATTGGTAAGAGAAACCCCAAAGAAGCAGCTAGGGAAGAACTAGAGCAAGAGACAGGAATAAAGGCTAAAGAGCTTAGACTTATAGGAGAAGTTTTTGTTGCTCCTTCCAAAGACTCAACTCGCACCCATGGTTACTTAGTAGTCGACGCTGAAATAACAGGCGATCAGCAATTTGATGAAAATGAGAATATCGAACTAGTCCATGTTCCGGTTGCTGAACTGGATGAATGGATAAAATCGGGCAAGATAATGTCAGCCGATACAATTGCGATGTTGGCCTTGGCCCGACTCCAAGCTCCTGAAGTTTTCCGTCCTTAAAATCTTACCGGTGACTAAAAATGGCTGAAAATTTCCCCCTGAATTTGGTAAAATTGGGATATGAAAAAATTAAATCCATCCCTCTACAAAAATAAAGTCGAAAATCCCAACGAGACGGTCTATGAAGTAATTACCGCTCAAGATGGTCTTGGTTGGGGGCTGGCGATTGTGGATATCAAAGAATCTGAGCTCCACGTTCACCAGCAGATTAAAGAGGCCTATATCGTTTTAGAGGGAAAACTTGAACTTGACCTCGATGGGAACCTTCATCAGCTGAAGAAAGGAGAGTCTATCGAGATTTTGCCGAAAGTGAAACATAAGGCAAAGAGTCTCGGGCAGGATCCAGCGCGGATAGTGGCTCTTTCCTTTCCTGCCTGGACATTCGAAGATCACCATCTAATAAAAGCCAATGAGTAAAAATGGCTCGGAAAATTTCCCCCCCGAATTTGGTAAAATCTAATAAAGATGATGATTGTACAAAAACCCGAAATAGAAGATTTAAAAAAAATCCATAAAATTCTAATTCAGTGGACTGAAAAAAGGGAAGCTGATAAATATCTTAAAAGAATTTCTGATGAAGTTAATGGCCAGACTAAATTTAATATGCAATTTTGGGTGGCTAGAGAAAAAAATCAAGTTTTCGGAGTAATCGGCTTGGCTGATCCATTGCCAAAAATATTGCCGTTGGCAACTACAAAAAAACCTGGAGAGGTAAAAATCTTGTATGTTAATGATAAAAATCAGGGAAAAGGAATTGGTAAAAAACTAACCCTTTTCTTAGAAGAGGAAGCGAAAAAACAAGGTTATCAAGAAATGATTGTAAGGAGTGCAGAAAGATACAAAGATACAGCCTGGGGTTTCTACGATAAAATGGGATACACTAGGCT